>CAYTLQ010000298.1:0-8706 GCA_964438715.1 uncultured Ignavibacteriaceae bacterium | reverse complement strand
GTGCCATAGGGCTTTATACATGGGACCATATAGCCCCACAAGGAAATTATATTCACGAAATTTACTCATCTGGCGGAGAGGGAGGGATTCGAACCCTCGGTAGAGCTTTACACCCTACGACGGTTTAGCAAACCGTTGGTTTCAGCCACTCACCCACCTCTCCGTGTAGATTTGAAAAACAGGGAAAGATTTATAGTGTGAAATCTATTGAAAAACAAATATAGCTATTTGTTTTGAAAATTAAAAAAGAAATATAATCCTTGTTCTATGCGGGTAATTGAATTGTGAAAGTTGTGCCTCGTCTGAGTTCGCTGGTAACACTTATCGTGCCGCCGATTTTATCGAGAAATTCCTTTGAAATTATTAGTCCCAATCCGGTGCCCTGTTCGTTCTGCGTTCCGGGAACTGAACTTGTTTCCTCAATTTTAAAGAGAGAGTTTAATTTCTGCTGTTCCATTCCGATACCTTCATCAATGACCGATATTTCAATAAAACCTGACTTGTTATTCACTATAATTACTATTTTACCGTTAACCTGTGAGTACTTAATTGCATTATTTATCAGATTCCTTAAAACAACAAACAGAACTGACTCATCAGAGGTAATTTGCAACTCCGGTTCCGATTGAATTGTGAATGTAATTTTCTTCGATTCTGCAATATTTTGGTATAAATCAACACATTGTCGTATCAGGTCTGTAATATTAAATTGGGAAAAAGAGATTACTATACCGCCGCGATGAATTCTTGACCATGTTAACAGATGCTCAAGGAGGTTATACACATGTACAATTGATTTGTGTAATCTATCAGTAATCTCGTGCGTTTCTTTTTCATTTAAATCATATTTTGAACCTGCGAGTAATTCAGAGAGTCCTATGAGTCCTGTAAAAGGATTCCTCAAATCATGAGCAATGATAGAAAAGAATTTATCTTTATTCGCGTTCAGGTATCGCAGTTGCTCATTTTTCTCTAAAAGTTCTCTGGTATAGTTTATTTTTCGGAGTGCACCGGCAATTTGTTCCGAAATAAATAATAAAAATTCTCCTTCTTTATCTGTAAGAACAGGTAAAGATAATGTATTTGAAATGGAAAAGACACCGATAACTTTATCATCATTAAACAACGGAAAACCAAGCCAAAAGGCAGGAAGTATCCGTGGATCTTTGGTTTCAAGAATTTCCGAAAATTTTTCCGGGGAGTCAAGTTTCATAATTTGCGCGTTGCGATATACATATTTTACCAAATTGTTAAAACTCTGCTCGTCCATGCTGTTCAGGGGAATAGTTATTTGCTCAGCAATTTCCCCATTTTCAGAAAATCGTGCTACAGAAACATTGTTAACCGGTATTGCCGCCAAAATTATATTCGAAATTTTTTGAATCATTAGCATGAAATTATCAGCAATATTTACGATCTGCGATATACGAAACATTGAGTCTTGAAGTAATTCCATTCTTTTGCGTTCAGTAATGTCTCTGCTGACTCCAAAAGTCCCGATCACCCGTTCTTTTCTATCGCGTAATGGAAGCTTTGTAGTTGATGTCCATGTTACTTTTCCATCAGGATAGGTTTCTTTTTCAATTTTATCAATTATTGGAACTCCGCTTCGAATTATTTTCTGTTCATCCTGAAAAGCTTCATTTGCATGTTCGTGGGTGAATAAATCAAAATCGGTTTTCCCTATAAGCTCAGAGGCAGATTTTTTATTTAACTTCAGGATTGTAGCTTTATTTACAAGAATGAATCTGCTTTTGAGGTCCTTAAAGTAAATTGAATCGGGAAGGGTGTCCATCAGTTGGCTCAGCAATTTATCGGGATCAGTTGCAGTAGGTCGTGCATTGAACTGAAGTATTCCGAGGAATAATCTGGTTCGGTTTTGGACAAACTGAATGATTAGTCCGGGGCGTTTTATATCTAATTTGTCATTTTTAAGATGAAAATCTATTTCGCGGAACTGATGACGCAGTAATTTTTCATCAACCGGCCAATTTACAATCACACTCCTGATATTCATCCCCTGTAACTTTAATTTTCCGCAAAAAAAGGATTTAAATGATGAATTTACTTCAATTATCTCACCTTTTCGGTTGGTTAATAATGCAGGACATTTAATATTTCTCAGGAGTTTCATCGCCAATGGTAATTTTTAGTATCAGTACTGATTAAAATAAAATAATTCTTTTTTATAGTAAATGATTATGGAGACATTAGCAAACTTAACAGAAATAAATTATGTAAAAGATTAAAAGAATGTTTTATAGATAATACGAACATTTCTTCCGTGTTCAGGTAATATAGCTTTTATTCGGGAAAGGTGATTACGGTATTCCTTATTGAACAAATTTTCTATTGCAAAGGTGAAATTGTGAATAAATGTACCCGTGATAATGGAATGTTGAACAGTGAAATTGAAAAGTCCGTATCCGGGCGTTCTTGTTTCAAATTTGTCTATTCGTGTTTGTGACGCCGCTATTTCAGCTTCAATTTCTATTTCTGTGAGAGAAGATTTCCATTCAATACCTGCAAACCCTTTCAGCGGGGGTATTGAGGGAAGCGGACCATCGTTTACAATATTTCCGGCTGTATATGCGGCAGAGAGTGTAAACTGAAAAGCAGAATAAAGAGAATATTCGATACTGCTTTCGAAGCCCCTCAATATTGCCCTCACTCCTGTAGTTTCATATACGGGTAGAAGTGTTGCATAGTTTATTCTGCCCGAATTTCGCGGTATGATGTAATAAGGGAGATAATAATAAAACAAACTGAACATTGATCTGTATCGATCGTTTTTTGTTGATGCAAAAATCTCGATCCCGCTTCCAAACTCATCACTTAGCTCGGGATTACCTGTTTCGTATGAATAAGCGGCAAGATGTGGACCTTCCGAGTATAATTCTTCAATTGTCGGTGCTCTTGAAGTCCGGCTGAAATTCATACCAAGAGCAAGATCGTTTGTTGCAGGATATAATATACTTAATGCAAACGACCACGAGTTAAAGTGCCGGTTACGGATTAATGTACTTCTAACCGAAGCAGTATTTGCCTTTGGAGAAAAATCATCGTAATTATATCTGCCTGCAAATTCAATTGTAATGTCCGCAATTTGCAGGTTTTCATAGAAAAAGGCGGAAAATCTTCTTGAAAAAGTTGGGGCTGTAAAAACAAAGCCGCCAACTTTAAAGTCTCTTGCTTCACCTGAGATACCAAGCACCCCTGAAGTGCTCCAAGGAAATAGTTGCTTATGAAGTAAAGTCAGTTCGGCATTGTGTGTATAAACAGAAAATTCTGCACCGATTACATCATTCTTCTCAAACTCGATATGGCGGTAAAAATTTCTGTTATAATTTAGTTCAATTTGTTCGAACATTGGATAGTTGAGAGAATAAGTAGCCCTGCTATGAATTTCCCGCCTGAACATATCAATTACCACTCCATTGGGATGTGCTCCTGTGAATCCCCCCGGGATACCGTAAACAGAGGAAAATTCTCTTATTGAAGCGCCGGAAAAAAGAGATTCCTTTTTGAACGAAGTTCCAAACGCCATATTGGTGGTTTTAAGAAAGGAGTTTTTTAATTTTCCCACCGGCGTCTTTTGATCAGTAGCTGAGCGAGAGGTAAATTCTCCGCGCAGAGTAAAATAACCTGCCGGCACAATTAAATTACCTCCCGCTAATGTTCCTTTATTCACGCTTTCAAAATATCCGCCAACTGTTCCGGTGATATTATGAGTATGCAAAGGGATACCATTTCGGATGATATTAACTGTTCCCCCAATGGCACTGGTGTTTTCTAAAAGTATTTTAGGACCGCGAATTACCTCAATCCTTTCAACAGTAAACGGTTCAATACTTACAGCATGGTCGGGAGATGTAGCGGAGAGGTCATTGGTTTTATTTCCATCTTCACTGATCAAAACTCTGTCGCCGCTTAATCCTCTTATTACCGGTCGGGCTGGTGCAGGACCCATAGAACGAATGGAAATACCCGTTTCATTTTTCAGTGTCGATGCAATCGTTGCACCAATGTTTTTTTCTAACTCTTTTCCCTGCAAAGTATTTTGGTAAGAAAGCACATCAGAGAATGTTTTATTTTCGTGAAAACCCGTAATAATAACTTCACTGGTTTGCATTTGAAGCGGCGCTAAGTGCACTATAACCGCCTGAGTGTCACGGAGTCCGATATTTATTGTAAGAGTTTGTGAACGATACCCTAATAATGAAAACTCTAACTGTAATTCTCCGGTTGGGGGATTAGTGATTGAAAAAGTGCCGTGTTCATCAGTCAAAACTTGAATTCCGGTAGCAGATATTTTTACAGTAGCGGAAACTACCGGTTCTTCTGTCAATTGGTTGAGAACAGTCCCAATAATTAAACCCGCCTGCGTTTGAGCAAAATTCAAATTAAAGAATAAGAAAGTTAAAATTCCCAAAAAGTGCAGGTTACCAAAGTAAATTGAAATTCTTTTCATTCCGGTTAATTAACTGTTACCTGAATTTGTGCAGAAATAAATTCGGCGATATTACCAACAACCAATTTTAACCTGAAATATGCAGTGCCCACAGATTTACCCTGTATCCTGATGACCCAAGGTTCTTCATCATCCCGGAGAATATTAATAATTGAGGGATTATCAATACTCCACTCCAAAGTGTGTAGTGGGTACTCAGGTTGAAATTCAGTTCCATTTTCATCAAAAAAAACTACTTTCAGGTGTTGGGTAGAGGAGTCACGGAGGAGAGATAACCCTCCGATACAAGATGTATCTGTTGCAGTTACTAACAGTTCATTGGTAGATTCAACTCTAATTTTCAGTCCGGTTGCTTCACCGTGTGTGCCTTCAATCTGTTTAATAAGCACAGGAATTTTTGGTGTTCGTACATCAACATGTCCTAAATGCGAAAGTTGTAATTCTATAGTAGTAATTCCTTCCTGTTTGCCTTTGAGATGAAAAGCCCAGTCGGTTGGGGAATCCTTAACTATACTGAGTTTTGAGGTATCGGTAATAATATAGGAGAATGAATAATCTGTGGAGTAAGGCGGATTTATAATATTTCCCGAGCCATCGAGGAATTTTATTGAATAGTGGTCTGAGAGAGCATTGAGAGGAGCAATTAAAGTGTCATCTACGGATATACCATTCCATGTTGATTGTATTACTCCCTGAAAAACAACAAGGATAGGTTTTAGTGTTGCATCCCTGATTATCCATCCCTCAGGTTCAAAATGTTCTGTTTGAGGTGTTATCGGGTCCGACTCTGACTTACAACCTTGAAAAACCGTTAAGAGGATAAAGAGTGAAAAAATAAATATTGACAATAACTTCTTAGCCATAGGAATTCCTTTAAAAGTTAAAAAAGTGATAAATATTTAATTCGACTAATTGTCGGGAGGTATGTTTAACTTAAAGGAATCTGTGGGGGAGCCCGAAGCGGGGAGTTTACATGAAGAAAAAAAGTTATAAAATCAGTTTGCGATTCAAACGAAAGATTTAATTCTTCATAAAATATATTCAGCCCAACTTCGTCAGGACTGAATGCATTATGCAGGGATGAGAAATTCTGAGAGAAATAACAACCATTCAGAAGGTCTGCACCAGCATGCTGTCCATGACCTGCAGGAGAGTCAAAGTGAATTATACAGGCTGAAGTGTGAACATGGAAATAATGATGATGGAGAATATTTCCCGCAAAAAGGAAAAAATAAGCCGTAAGAAATATCTGTCCCGGTTTTAATAACCGAATAATATTTTTCATCAATTTCATGATTAAATGTATTTATTGCAGGAGTGGAAAACAAGTCAATGAAAAAGTAAGGCAGTAAATTTGCCAATTTACACCAGAGTAATTAAACTTTCTGCACGGAATTTTGGTTAATAAATACAAGATTGATAATTTTAAATTTTAAAAAATTATTCTTTAACGGAGATTAGATGAGCAAATTCACAGGTGTGGATTATTATAATATTGACAGTTTATTGAGTGAAGAAGAAATTCTGGCAAGGGAATCAGTACGGGACTTTGTAAGTTCTGAGGTCATCCCCATAATTGAGAAATATAATCGTGAATCCACCTTTCCAATCCAATTAGTACCTAAAATGGCAGAACTAGGTCTTTTTGGTTCAACCCTGCCGCAAAAATATGGGTGTGCTGAAATGAATAATGTTGCGTATGGATTGGTAATGCAGGAACTGGAACGCGGGGATAGTGGAATCCGTAGTTTTGTTTCCGTACAAAGCGCTCTTGTAATGTACCCCATTTATACATTTGGCAGTGAAGAACAAAAAGACTACTGGTTACCCAAACTTGCCAAAGCAGAAAAAATTGGGTGCTTTGGACTAACGGAACCTGATTATGGCAGTAACCCAGGTGGAATGATAACCAGAGCTGAGAAGACAGATGGCGGTTATATTCTGAATGGCGCGAAAATGTGGATAACAAACGGAACGATTGCTGATGTAGCGGTAGTTTGGGCAAAGTTAGATGGCGTTGTAAAAGGATTTCTTGTTGAGAAAGATTCAAAAGGTTTTACCGCTCCTGAAATGAAAGGGAAACACTCACTTCGGGCATCGGTAACTTCTGAACTTATTTTCGATAATGTATTTGTTCCTGAATCAAATATTCTTCCATTAAGCGGCGGATTGAAAAGTCCTTTGATGTGTCTTAATCAGGCACGATACGGTATTGCCTGGGGTGTAATTGGTTCGATGATGGCATGTTATGATTCTGCATTAGAATATGCAAAAACGAGAGTGCAGTTTGGTAAGCCTATTGCCGCCTATCAAATGACGCAGGAGAAACTCGTTTATTTTCTTACTGAAATTACTAAAGCGCAATTACTGTGTTTACAATTAGGAAGATTGAAAGACAGCGGCAAACTCCGTTTTCAACAAGTCTCACTTGCAAAGAGAAATAACTGTGAGGTTGCATTAGATATAGCAAGAAAAGCGCGTGAAATATTAGGTGCTAACGGTATTCTTGATGAGTATCCTGTAATGCGTCATTCTGCAAATCTTGAATCGGTGAAAACCTACGAGGGCACGCATGAAATGCACACCCTGATAATAGGTGAAGACATAACCGGAATAAGTGCTTTTGAATAACACACTAAGGCCGCCTTGTGTGGCCTTTTTTTATACCCAATGAGGAAACCTATGAGAGAAGGTATTACTTTTGATGATGTTTTGCTTGTGCCGAGAAAATCTTCCGTCCTTCCAAGAGAAACATCACTGAAAACGCGGTTGACAAGAGATATCGAGTTGAATATCCCTTTCGTTTCAGCCGCAATGGATACGGTAACCGAATCATCTATGGCAATAGCAATGGCCAGAGAGGGTGGAATTGGAATACTTCACAAAAACATGAGTATCGAAGCCCAATGTGAAGAAGTTGATAAGGTAAAGCGTTCAGAAAGCGGGATGATTATGAACCCCGTAACGCTTAGTGAAAATAAAACCGTTGGCGATGCACTTGCTTTGATGCGTAAATTCAGCATTTCCGGAATACCCGTTGTTGATGACAAGGGAAAACTGATAGGAATACTAACTAATCGTGACCTTCGTTTTGAGCCGAATGCTCATTTGCCGGTTACTCAGATAATGACCCAAAAAAATCTCATAACCGCACCTGTTGGTACCACACTCGAGCAAGCAGAAAGTATTTTACAGCAGTACCGTATTGAAAAACTACCTGTTGTTGATAAAACAAATAAACTGCGCGGACTTATTACATTTAAAGATATTCAGAAAAAGAAGCGGTATCCGAACGCATGTAAAGACGAGCATGGCAGACTGAGAACAGGTGCGGCAATTGGTATAACAGCAGATGCTACTGACAGAATAAAAGAGTTAATCCGTTTTGGTGCAGATGTAATTGTAATTGACACTGCACATGGTCATTCTGAAGGTGTGCTGAAAACAATTAAAAAGATTAGGAAGCAGTTTAAAGATGTTCAGCTAATTGCGGGAAACATTGGTACATACGATGCAGCTCTTGAATTAGCAAAATGCGGTGTTGATGCCGTAAAAGTTGGTATCGGTCCGGGTTCAATATGCACGACCCGCGTAATTGCCGGCGTAGGCATACCTCAGATTACTGCAATAATGGATGTTTATCGGGCTTTAAAGAAGCTCAAAATACCTATAATTGCGGATGGTGGAATACGATATACCGGTGATGTACCAAAAGCTTTAGCCGCCGGAGCAGACTCGGTCATGATTGGCGGTCTCTTTGCCGGAGTTGATGAGAGTCCTGGTGAAAAAATATTATATGAGGGAAGGAGTTTTAAACTTTACCGTGGAATGGGCTCTCTCGAGGCTATGAAGCAGGGCAGTAAAGACCGATATTTTCAGGATACTGAAGAAGATATAACAAAACTGGTTCCGGAAGGTGTTGAAGGCAGAGTACCATATAAAGGTCCTCTCTCCGACACCATTTATCAGCTTATTGGCGGGTTGCGATCATCAATGGGGTACTGTGGTGTAAGAACTATAAGCGAATTGAAAACAAAAGCTGAATTTATAAAAATCAGTGCATCTTCAATTCGTGAAAGTCATCCGCATGATGTTATAATCACAAAAGAAGAGCCGAACTATCACAAATAATGAAAAAGTCGCAAAAATCTTTCCTTGGAGAGAGCCTTCATGCTTTAGGAACGATAATTAATAAATCTTCAATTGACTCATTTATCTTTAACTCCACTTCGTCG
>CAYTLQ010000297.1:0-3209 GCA_964438715.1 uncultured Ignavibacteriaceae bacterium | reverse complement strand
ACAGAGGTTATACAACCTGTAGCGCATGTAAGGGCAGTAGATTACGGAGAGAGTCACTGCAGGTTAAAATAAACAATCATTCAATTCTCGATATTGTTCAGAAACCTATCGCTCAAACTCTAGAATTTTTCAGAACACTTGTATAATTAAATGTTCCGGAGGTTACTGAATTTAAGGAGATCTGCTCTAGTAATGCGCCTGTTGTATTGGTAATTGATAATGTTGCGGTGCCTTCTACAGGGAGAATATAATTAATCGTAGTAACCGGATTGAAAGGATTCGGGAAGTTCTGGTTCAGGACAAACGAATTTTCGACAGCAAAATTTACTTCTACAACCTGAGAAAAGTTTTCAGTTCCATCAAAATCTATCTGGCACAAACGGAAAAAGTGCTTTCCTGTTGAGGACGGCACAAAACGAAATGAATAGTTGTGTTTTTCACTTGTTGTGCCATTGCCTTTTACACTTCCAATTGTGGAAAAAGATGATTCATCTGAGCTGTATTCGATCCGGAATTCTCTGTTATTTGTTTCTGTTGCGGTTACCCATCGAAGTTCAATTTCGTTATCAAGAGAAACCGCTTCGAATGAAACCAGTTCAACGGGTATCGGCCAATAGGGAGAGCGAAGTTTGTAAAAGCCGTTTGACTGTGCGGCAAAAATAGTCATCGAATCAACAATGTAAATTGCATAGTTACTGCCGCCAATTGTTGTAGGATTCCATGTATCCCCCCCATTTTTCGTGTAGTAAATAATCCCGCCTGAATATTGACCTGCCATCACAAGTTTAGGGTCATCTTCAGCGACATCAACTCCCCACATATTTTTACCGCTAAAAAAAGTAAATGGAGTCCATGTATTGCCGTAATCAGTAGATTTAAGAAAACCTCCGCCACTGCCCCAACGCGTAGCATAACAAACATTCGGGGTGCGCTTATCTATTGCAATTGTTGGGATTTCGCCTGAAGTAGTAAACTTAGCAGACCAGGTAAATCCACCGTCAGAACTACGAAAGATGCCGGTTCCGTTATCACCGACGAGAATTATATTTGAGCTATCGGGAAAAACTTCAATATCACAAGGAGCGTTAAAGTTGGTTGGTGTTGAAATAACCGTCCAGGTATCTCCGAAATTTGTACTTCTGTAAAAATTATTTCCGCTCATTGTATAAATTGTATCAGGGCTCTTCGGGGAGGGAGTCATAGGGATTCCAAAATAACTGAATACTATACTGTCTAATTTAATTGCCCAGGTTTGACCGCCATCAGTTGTTTTAAGTATTTTGTCTAATGAGTTTTGTCCTTCAATAGCAACCAGCAGAGTTAAGGTATCTTTACTGCTGAGTATAATATTTTTTACCTGAAGAGAATTCGGAAGAAGAGAACCATACTGAGAAAATGTTTCGCCTCTGTTGTAACTCTTATAGAGTTTATTAACATTACCATAATACACGATATTTGTATTCCGTTTATCAACGACTATCGGATTACCCAATCCGCTTGAAGTACTAACACGGCGGTCCCAGGTGTATGGCTGGGGAAAGATAGATGCGAAAAGGAAAAACAGCAAAAACAGTATGAAGTATAGCTTCTTCATCGACATAGTACCTTTATTAATGATCGGAAAATAAATTAATTTATAGTAACATCAGAGAAAAAGAAATCCCCTTAAACTTCTTAAAATAATGAAATTCTCAGATAAAAATGCTTTTTCTGAAACATTTTCCGGCAAATTTTTTTTTCAAAAAATTATTAAAATTTTATGAAGGGTAATTAATTTTACACTGGATACTCTTTATTATATTGAAGGTGAACTTTAACTACTATGGAGAGATATGAATCTTGATGTCCTTGTTTTTGGTGCCCACCCTGATGATGCTGAACTTTCAATGGGAGGCACTATTGCGAAGATGACCAAATCTGATATTAAAGTAGGACTGGTTGACCTGACACGAGGCGAGTTAGGTACTCGGGGGAGTGCCGAAACCAGACAAAGGGAAGCATTTCAGGCAGCGATTTTACTCAAAGTTGCTATAAGAGAAAATCTTCATATTCCGGACGGGGATATAGCGATTACAAAAGATAATATGATGAAAATAATTATTGCTATAAGAAAGTATCGCCCTAAAATTATTTTCGCTCCGTACAAAAATGACCGGCATCCGGATCATATAGCCGCAAGTAAATTGGTGAAAAGAGCATTTTTTGCTTCAGGATTGCCGAAGATTAAAACATTTGATAAAGACTCTGCACAGGAAGCCTTCCGCCCAAAGAAACTATATTATTATATGCAAACATATACATTTCAACCTTCTTTTCTGGTTGATATTTCCGATACTTTTGAAGTAAAGATGCAGGCTGTTCGTGCGTTCTCTTCCCAATTCCACGATCCGAAAAGTAAAGAACCTGAGACTTTTATCAGTAAACCGGGATTTATAAAATTTCTTGAATCAAGGGCGCAATTTTACGGCTTTAAAATTCAGAAAGACTACGCTGAACCATTTTTTAGTGAAGAAGATATAGAGTATGATCTAGTGAGGGAATTATCGGTATAAAAACTCTCCCCGTCTGAGAGGGGAGAGTTTTACAATACCGAAAAAATTACTTTTGCGCATCAAGATACATTTGTTCTATCAAGTCTTTGTATCGCTCTTCGATTACCTTTCGTTTTAACTTAAATGAAGGTGTCATTTCTCCACTTTCAAGAGTAAATGGTTTATCGAGTAATGCGAATTTTCTTACACGCTCGTAGTTTGCCAGATTTTTCTGAAATTTAACTAATTCTGCCTCCAGTAAATCGTAAATTTCCTTTGACTGAACAAGATCTTCATTTCCTTTATAAGAAATATTATTTGCATCAGCGAATTCCTTCAGAGCTTCAAAATCAGGGACGATTAAGGCAGAGAGGAACATTCTTCTATCACCAATTAAAATAAACTGTTCGATGTATTTACTTGCGAGGAAAAGGTTTTCAATTGGTGTAGGCGCACTGTATTTACCACCTGATGTTTTGAATAGGTGTTTTTTGCTATCATTAATCATTAAATACGCCTCGGCATCAAAAACACCGATATCACCGGTATGAAGCAAACCGTCCTTTAATGTTTCTTCATTTTCTTTTTTGTTCTTGTAATATCCTTACATAATGTTTGGTCCCGTTTCAAGAATTTCACAATCAGAACCAATTTTTATTTCAACACCGGGCATGCCTA
>CAYTLQ010000296.1:0-8656 GCA_964438715.1 uncultured Ignavibacteriaceae bacterium | reverse complement strand
GTCGAGTGTTTTTCCCGGCGCTTCATTGAGGGCAATATGCAAATTCGGGTTCGAATCATCAGCATCAACAAGTAAAACTTTTTTCTCAGAAAGGGAAAGGGCATACGCAATATTAGCGGCAAAGAATGTTTTTCCTGTTCCTCCCTTGCCCGATACAATTGAAATAATATCCGCGCTTCTGTTTTCGGGAAGATGACTTCCGGTTTTCAGCTTCTCAAGATACTCCAGCTTGTATGCTTGTCCGTTAATACTTTCGCGTACTTCCCGGTAGAGATTGCATTGGCAATAAACTCGGCATTTGCGGCAAGTATATCATCTGGAATAACCTGCCCGTTGGTCAGGTATTTGATCGGAATAGGATATTTAACAACGAGATTGAGAATATTTCCGAAAGTAACCGCTTCATCCAGCTTGGTAAATATCAGTCCCTTATATGCTAAGAGCTGAAATTTTTTTGCAACATCAGTAAGATTTTTTGATGAAGCTGTGGCATTTAATACCAATATAACTTCCGGATCGTCAAGAACCTCCAGCGCTTTTCTTATTGCCGCTATTGACTCGGTGTTATTCTGACTTCGCCCTGCAGTATCCACAAAAATCAGATCTTTTTTCTTCATTCCGGAAACAGCCTTTTTCAAATCATCAGGCGTGTATGCCACCAAAAAAGGTATGTCGCTTATCTCGGCAAATGCTCGTAACTGGTCAACTGCTCCTAGCCGGTAAGTATCGAGTGTGATTAGTCCAATATCTAATTTATGGAGTAACTTCGAGATTGCGGCAATCTTTGCTATACAAGTGGTTTTTCCTACACCCGTTGGACCGACAAATACTGCTACCTTACCTTTTTTCCTTTCTCTTACATCCAGGGAAGCTGTTGGAATGAGTGATGCCATTGTTGAGAGCAATGCTGATTCCAAATCTGCTGCCTTCAGAAATGCGGCGCTTTTCTGAAGCTGTCCTATCAGCATTTTCACCGTTTCCGGTTGTATATCTTTATCCAACAGCTCAGATTTCAGGTTTTCAAGAAAGAAATCATTTGCCCGTAAAACCTGGGACTTACCTTGCTTTGAAACGGTTGCATTTTCGTTAGATTCTGTTTTGTGCATTCGTAGTGATGACTGTACTCCCGATGTTTCCTTTTTTGGTGGTGAAGAAAATTTCGGGAGATTGCCCATTTCTTTTTTTACATCAAATATTTTCTTCCTCAGTTCCGAAAGAGCTTTTTCAAATTCATCATTATATGCCGATTTTGCCTCTGTCCCGGTTACAGTATTTATCACGGGCTTTTTCACTTCTGCTGATTTATCTAACCCTGCAACTACTTCAAACATTTTTACACCTGCCGGACTGCCGGGTGGTTGAAATACTCTCGTCCTGAGAACAATTGCCTCTTCACCTAATTCCTCTTTCATCTGTTCGATAGCTTCTTTCAGGGTACCTGCGTGGTATTTCTTTATATTCATCCTTATACCTCAAGTTTTCCCAAAAATTCGATTTCACAATTTGGAGGTAATTCAGTAAATGAAAGAACAACAAGTTCGGGGAATGTTGAATTAAGAAGTTTGTACAAATACGGTCTTATCGTTGCTGATGTTATTAAAATCGGCTGATAACCCATAGCACGGAAATTTTCTATGTATTCTTTCAGCATCTTTTGCATATCCATCAGGTTTGCAGGTGAAAGCCCCAATGTTTGCACTGCTTCCTTCTGTTTCTGCAAGGAAGTTGTAATATGCCGCTCGAGGTCTTCGCCAAGAGCAAGTCCGTGAATTATACCATTATGGTCCTTATAGAGATTTGCAATTGTATCACCAAGTGAGTGGCGGACATACTCAGTAAGCACATCCACATTTTTTGTAACTTTTGAATAGTCAATTAATGATTCAAGAATCAATACCAGATCTTTTACAGGAATACCTTCTTTCAAAAGGCTCTGCAATACTTTTTGTATTACACCAAGAGGCAATACCTCCGGATTAATATCCTCTATTACCGCCGGATAATCTTTCTTAAGATTTTCCAGAAGCTGTTTTACCGACTGACGAGTGAGTATTTTATCGAAATGTTTCTTAATTGTTTCCTGCAGATGCGTAGAGAGAACACTAATACTATCAACCACAGTGAAACCATACAACTCTGCTTTTTCTTTTTCCTGATCATTCACCCAATAAGCATCAAGATTAAACGCAGGGTCGCGGGTTGGAATTCCACTAATCTGCTCATTTACATGACCCGGATTCATTGCCATATATCTGTCCGGATGAATCTCATATTGCGTTACGATATTACCTTTAATTTTTATGAGATAATGATTCGGCTGTAGTTGCAAGTTGTCGCGCACACGCACCGGCGGTACCAAAACGCCATATTCCAAAGCTATATATTTCCGTGTTGAGGAAATTTTCTGAAATAAATTACCACCCTGCTGTTCATCGACAAGTGAAATAAGTCCGTACCCGATCTCAATTTCAATTGGATCAACAGTCAGATACTCTTCAACTTTCTCTTCAACCGGTCCGGCTTCTTGAATCTCGGCAGTTATTTCCTCCGGTTTCACTTCTTTTTTATTTTTATTTACTAAATATGCTATTCCGCCAACCAAAGCACTTAATAGTAAAAATGGAATTGTTGGCATTCCCGGGACAAGTGCAAAAAGAAAGATTGAACCGGAAACAGTTCCTAAAACCCGTGGATTAGAAAAAAGCTGATTTCTCATCTGAACATCCATGCCTGTACCGCCGGCTGACTTCGTTACTACCATACCGGCAGCAGTTGCAACGAGTAATGCAGGCACCTGAGAAACAAGTCCATCACCTATTGTCATAATAGTATAAGTTTGTACGGCTGACTCGATATCCATACCTCGCTGAAGTACACCTATTATAATACCGCCAATAATATTTATTGTATTAATAAGAAGCCCCGCAATAGCATCGCCCTTTACAAATTTTCCGGCGCCATCCATTGCTCCGTAAAACTCTGCCTCCCGTGAAATGAGTTCTCTTCTCGAACGGGCTTCGGCTTCATTAATCAGGCCGGCGTTCAGATCTGCATCAATAGACATTTGTTTTCCGGGCATTGCATCAAGAGTAAATCGTGCGGCAACTTCTGAAATTCGTCCGGAGCCTTTAACAATAACAATGAACTGAATAATTACAAGGATAATGAATATGATAAATCCCACAACATAACTTCCTCCCACAACAAATTGCCCGAAAGTCTCTATTACATGTCCGGCAAAACCCTCAAGAAGAATAAGTCTTGTAGAACTGATATTAAGCGCCAGTCTGAAAAGGGTAAGTATAAGAAGTAATCCCGGGAAAATGCTTATTTCAAGCGGTGAATTAATATAAAGTGATACGATAAGAATAAGCAGTGAAAATGAAATACTTACTGCAAGGAGAAAATCAAGAAGATATGTCGGCAGAGGAATTATCATCAACCCAAGAATGAAGATGATTCCAAATGCAAGAATAATATCGGAGTTTTTCAATGCTTTCTGTAACATCAGATTATACTCTTTTTCTTCTTCCTGTTTTTAGCCTGATAGATATAAGCCAGTATCTGTGCAACTGCACGATACAAACTCGTTGGTATCTGGTCACCAAGTTCACAGTGTTTATATAGTGCCCTCGCTAAAGGTACATCTTCGTGAAGAGGAACGCCATGTTCAATAGCAATCACCTTAATTCTTTGAGCAACAAGGTCAACGCCTTTAGCAACAACCCGTGGCGCAGATTTTCCGCCAACATCGTACTTTAAGGCAACTGCATAGTGTGTAGGGTTGGTAATTACCACATCTGCTTTTGGTACTTCTTTCATCATACGGCTCCGCGCAAGCATCATTTGTTTACTGCGGATTTTCGACTTTATCAGTGGATCGCCTTCTAATTGTTTATTTTCTTCTTTCACCTCCTGTTTCGTCATCATAAGATCTTTCTTATGTTTAAATTTCTGATATGCAAAATCGGAAGCGGCCAGAATTGCATAAAAAATGGCTATTTTCCAGATAAACTGAAAGGAAGTATCAATCATAAATCCGAGAATTTCCTGTATAGAAAAATTCACCAGATCAACTGATGTTATAATCGCATCCTCAATTACCCAATATGCAAAAAGTCCCACCAGCGCAAGTTTTACCAAAGCTTTCACGACTTCAATAATGGAGCGGGTGGAGAATACAATATTTTTAATACCAGATAACGGATTCAGTTTGCTAAACTTGGGTTGCAGTGCTTTAGGTGTAATTTTAAATCCGACCTGTGCATATCCGCCGGCAAGGGCAACTATCACGATTCCGGCCAGAACAGGAGCAATAAGACTAAGGAAAAACAACACACCTTTAATAGCATACGATTGAAGTTCGTTAATTGTTATCGAAAGATTTGTTGCAGAACTGAAAATAAAAGTCGCAAATTCCATCAGGTTTTTTGCGATATATTCTTTTGTTATAAATACAATAGCCAACCCCGAAGTAAAAACTACAAAGGAGTTTACTTCAAGACTGCGTGCAACCTGACCTCTTTCGCGACTTTCCTCTAATCTTTTCCCCGAGGCTTGTTCGGTTTTTTCCTGACCGTCTGATTCTGCCATGTTATTGTGCCATTACTCGTAAAAGTTCAAACAATTGTCCTTCGGTCTGCTCAAGCAGTACTTTAAGCATGTGAACAACAAACGGTACTGCAGTGGCAACCAACAAAAGTCCAACACCAAGTTGTACCGGCTGAAGTACAAAAAACACCTGCATTTGAGGTATAATTCGGGAGATAATACCAGCAGCTATATGGATTAAAAAAAATGCAACCATTATCGGAGCGGCAATTTTTACAGCAACAACAAAAACACCTGCTGTATATTTCACAAACAAATCCAGTAATTCCGGCTTTAGTGATCCGGTACCAACCGGTATCACTTGAAATGATGCGCTTAAACCGCGAATGATGTAGTGATGACCGTTAATTACCAAAAAAATCATCAATGCACCAAGATTAAAAACCTGCCCAATCAGATTATTTTCAATTTCCGTTGAAGGGTCAAACATTGTAGCCATTCCGAATCCTATATCCATACCCATCTGAACTCCGGCAAAAGAAACAGCATAAAACACAAAATTGAGAGAAAATCCCATTATCATTCCTGTTAGTGCTTCTTTAACAGCATAGAGCGCCATAATTCCCAGCCCGCTTTCGTAAGTAAGCGCTACCGGCTTAACTGTAAAAAGAAGCACATAACTTATAACTAAAGAAAGAAAAAGTCGTGCGGTAACAGGTACAGAAGAGTTAGAAAAAACCGGGGCAGTGAATATGGCTGCGCTCACCCGAACAACGATAAAAAAAAATGTAATGAATTCGCTGACGAGGAATGACATTATTTTAGCACCGTTAGAAAAATATTGAAAAAGCGGGTTGTCATTGCTATCAGCTTATCTGCAATAAACGGAAGCATAAGAATTACCAGTATAGCGGTAATAATAATTTTCGGTACAAAGGTCAGCGTCATTTCCTGTATCGCAGTTGCCGCCTGAAAAATCGATATAATTATACCTACAATGAGTGATGCACCAAGTATTGGCAATAAAATAAACATTGTTGTAAGAAAAACATCTGTTAAAAGCTCGGTAATTAGTTCAACTGTCATACCTGAAAACTCCTTACAAGAGAACCGACGATTAAATTCCAGCCATCAACTAATACAAAAAGGAGTATCTTAAACGGAAGCGAAACCATCATAGGCGGCAACATCATCATTCCCATTGACATAAGAATACTTGAAACAATCATATCAACAACAAGAAATGGGATAAAGAGGAAAAATCCGATAATAAACCCTGCCCGTAACTCGCTCAATACAAAAGAAGGAATAAGAATATGTGTCGGAAGTTCATTTTTATTTGCCGGGCGTGTCATATTTGCCATACCGATAAACAGTTCAAGATCCTCATCGCGTACATTCCGAAACATAAATTCCCTTACCGGTCCTATACCTCGTGCGTACGCACTATCTAAGGAAATCTTTTTATCTAAATATGGGCTTAAAGCTTCATCATTCACCTTATTCCAGGTAGGTGCCATAATAAAAAATGTAATAAACAATGCAACACCCGCAAGAAGCTGATTAGGAGGCATTTGCATGGTACCAATTGCATTTTTCAGAAAATTAAATACGATGATGATTCTCAGATAACTGGTGGTCATTATGAGAATTGAGGGCGCAAGAGAAAGAATTGTTAATAACAACAGCAATTGAATGGTAGAGGCAACATCATCGGGATTTTGAGAGGTTCCAATATTTACATCAAGTTTCGGTACCACTACATTATTCGATTGAGCAAATGTTCCTGATGTTAAAACAAATACGACGAGAACCATAACAAGAATACGACAGTGCTTCACGGTTCATTCCTCTTTTTCCTGAAAAATGAATTCCCAACACTGTTTTCATCGGAAAACGCAATATCTGATTCAGATAATTCCTTTTTATCAATCAGAGTAAATGCATGGTCGGTAACACCTAGCACATACACTTTATCCAAAACCTGAACGACAGAAATGAATTTTTTTGGCATTAACATTTGTGTGGTAATCACTTTAATTTTTGGTTTGCCGGAACCGGATGAGCCGGACTGGTAGAGATATTTTTTCACCAGAAAAAGAAGTGCATACATCAGCCCCAACAGGAGCAGAAGCACTACAAATATTTTTACTATATCAAAAAATCCCATATTAATGTGCTTTCAACCGTTCAGAAGCATCGACAAGATTCGTAATTCGTATTCCGAAATGCTTATCGATTACAACAACTTCGCCTTCAGCAATTTTTTTATTGTTCACGAAAACATCAACCGGCTCACTCGCAAGTTTATCTAATTCTATTACATAGCCTCGCTCCAGTTCCAAAATATCTTTTATCTGCATTTTGGTTCGGCCAAGTTCAATGTAAATATTAAGATTTAGATCTTTAAGAAACTGTAATTTATCATCGCCACCGGGCGCTCTGCGAGTCGATTCATCAAATTGCGGAAATTCAGCAGAGTTTGCAGCTAAACCTTCCTCATTTAAATCAAATCCTTGATTATTGTTGTCTGCCATATAAATCCTATAATTCTCTACTTTAATTTTTTTCCTATGGGACCCAAAATTTTTACTGCCTTTTGTCCGTTTACCACACCGGGCTGACCGACAAATAGCATTTTATCTTCCACAGAAACTTTTATCTCCTCACCAATCCTTTTGTTAAGCAGAATTACATCGCCCACTTTCAATTCCATTAAATCTTTTATGCTAATGACAGCATTGCCAAATTCTACCTTTACACTAAGTGTAGTTGCTTTGAGATGATTTTCAAGAATTGTGCGGGCTGTGGTACCTGCATACTTTACCGGGCGTATTGTAGAAAAATTCTGGTTCGAAAGTTTCGAAAGTATTGCATCGAACGCAAAAGTTGCAAAGCATAGATTCATTAAGAATGCGTGCTCGCCTATGAATAACTCAAAGGAAATAATGAGAACACTTTCGCTTTGAGAAGTAATCTGTGCGAAGTCAATATCCGATTCGAATCTGTCAAATTCAAACTCATATACCCCGATTATTTGCCATGCTTTCTTCAATTCCTGCATCACCTTTTCGACAAAAACATTGAGCACTTTTTGTTCGATTGGAGTAATAACTTTGGACTGCTTTATTCCTTTTCCATTGCCGCCGAGCAAACGGTCGATAAGAGTGAATGCCAGCTCGGTACTGATTTCAAGGATACCTTTTATATCACTTCCTTTAATATCAAAAAGGAAAAGACATGCAGGATTGGAAACGGAAAGAACATACTCGGAATAATAGATTTGGTCAACCGAAATTACATTAATGTTTATTATCGACTGAAGTTTTGTCATCAGGAATGAACTGAGACTCTCCGAAAAATTTTCGTGAATATTTCTTAATGTCCGAAGTTGATTTTTGGAGATGCGGTTAGGCAGACGGAAGTCATAAGGCACTGCCTCTTTTTCGTTACTTTGCGCTCCCTCGTTTTCGCCGCCTGACTTTATATTATTTAATAGGGCATCAATTTCTTGTTGCGATAATACTTCAGCCATAGTTTACTTTCTATTGGAGAATATATTTACTGAAATAAACATTATTGATAGCTAAGTCGGGCATTTTCTCTGTAAGGATTGTCGAAAGTTCATTCTTTAAGGAGTCTTTAAATCCAACCTGACTTAATTCAGTTAATGTTTTACTCGAGAGTGTAGAAATAATTATATCTTTTACCAGTACTTCTCTCTCTTTCAGAACTTTCGCTTCCTCTTCTGTTTCTACATCAAAACCAACCGAAGCCAACATAAGACGCTGTCCATTTGTACCGGCAGGATTAATAATCACATCATCAACGGTAAAAAAGAAATTTCCGGCAGAAGCTTCTTCATCCGAATGTTTTTTAACCTTAGCTTTTTTTGGTTTCTTTTCCGAATGGTTATCTGCTTCTTCTTCGGAAGGCGTTATACTGCTAAGCAGAAAATTAGCTGTTATAAAGTAAACAACAACTAATTGGATGATAAAAAGAGGAAGTCCTATAAGAAGGATTTTTATATTAAATCCACCCTTTTTTGAGTCAACTGTTGAAGTATCTATTTTCTCGTCCATAATTTTTTACTTTTTTTTGATAG
>CAYTLQ010000295.1:0-4787 GCA_964438715.1 uncultured Ignavibacteriaceae bacterium | reverse complement strand
GTACCTCGCGACTCAGGTTGAATTTTCTCCGGTATAGAAATCGCAGTTGTCCGTTTTGTTGTTGTAACCGGAGTGTCGGTTATCCGTATTCCACAACCCTTGCAATTAATAGCAGTAGATGGATTTTCCTCGCCACAGTATTCACATATTTTCACTGTAACGGATTCTGAAACTATCTCGTTCGAAATTGGGGGAGTGCTTAAACCAGAAGATACCTCTAAACTTACACCGCATTTCGGACAGAAATTAAAGCCTTCTTTTAATTCAGAACCACAGGAAAAACAAAATTGCATTTTATTTACTTTCCTCCAGACCTTTCATACCCTGATCAACAGAAGATTTAAAGTCTTTTGAAAATTTAAAGATTGGTACAAAGTGTTCCGGTACAAGAACTTTTTCTCCGGTTTTGGGATTGCGGGCATAACGCGCATTTTTTTTCTTCACTTTATAAGTGCCAAATCCACGAATTTCAATCCCTTTACCGTTTTTTAATGCCTCAATTATACTATTAAACAGTCCTTCAATAACCGCTTCTGTTTCTAATTTTGTTAACCCGGTGCCTTGCGAAACAATGTCCACTAAATCGGCTTTGGTCATTCATCTACTCCGGAATATTGCCTAACTCATTGAAATTAAAACACTTAAGATAAGGTTTACGGAGGATAAAAACAAGAAAGGGAAGAGAGAAAAAATAAAATTCAGAAAAAACGAAATCAAACTGCGGTTGCAAGGAAATAATTCAGTTGCAACCGCAGTATAATTCTTACTCCTGAGCCTCCAGCCAACGCTCAGCATCAATTGCGGCCATTGCTCCACTGCCGGCGGCTGTAACTGCCTGACGGTATGTTTTGTCAGCAACATCTCCGGCGGCAAAAACACCTTCGATATTTGTATAGGTTGAGCCAGGTTTTGTGATTAGATAACCGGTCTCATCCATATCTAAAATTCCCTTAAAAAGTTCGGTATTTGGTTTATGTCCTATTGCAATAAATAAACCATCTGCATTAAGTTCAGTTACCGAGCCGTCTTTGGTATCTTTCAGTTTTACACCGGTCATAGTTTTTCTTCCATCTTCGGATTTTCCTAAAACCTCGATAACTACTTTATTCAGCATAAAAGAAATTTTCGGATTTTTCTTTACCCGGTCAATCATAATTTTTGATGCTCTGAATTCATCTCTCCTGTGCACCAAAATCACTTCTTTGGCGTGTCGGGTCAGGTAATTTGCCTCTTCCATTGCCGTATCTCCGCCTCCTACAACCAGCACTCTTTGGTTCTTAAAGAAAAAACCATCGCAGGTTGCACAAGCAGAAACACCATATCCCATATATTCAGTTTCTGACGGAAGGTTTAGTAGTTTTGCGGAAGCTCCGGTTGATACAATAACTGCATCAGCGGTGAAAGAATCATCGTAAGTGTATAATTTAAATGGACGGGAAGAAAAATCAACTTTCGTAATTTCTTTATAGTGACTTACGGCTCCAAAACGGTGTGCTTGTCTGCGCATGATGTCCATTAATTCCGGTCCCTGTATGCCGTGTTCAAAACCCGGATAATTTTCTACTTCAGTAGTAATTGTCAACTGACCGCCGGGTTGTATTCCTTCAAAAATTACCGGGTTCATATTTGCTCTTGCGCTATAAAGGGCCGCAGTAAGACCAGCCGGTCCCGAGCCGATGATTATTAGTTTGTGGTGATTTTTTATTTCTGACATGTAATTCCTCGAGTTAACTAAAAAAATTTAACAAAATATCCTCCACCTGATATACCGGAATGGAGCTTGGTTGTAAAGCAAATCCTTCATCGGAAAACTCCAGGTGGTAATCCCAATCAAGTATCGGATCACTTCCAACAATTTTCCAAATTCCTTGTTTATTTGTTTCTATTTGATTCAGAATTTGAACAAGAGATTCAAAACCGACTCGCTTTGCTGATTTGGGTCTCGATGTTTCAAACCAGGTGAAAGGTTTATACTGTAATTGATAAAGATGACCATTAATTGATTTTGTTATCGAGAGAACCCTCTCGTTCTTTGCTTTATTAAAGAGGGACACCCGATGTAAGGATATGGGGCTTTCTATAACTGAAAGATTGCAATCATTGTAATGACTAAAGACCGATTCCTGTTTTTCAAACGATGACTCTGACTGCTGAAAATGAGTGAAAGAACTTCTCCACACTGATTCGTATTCATCGACATCGGATATAAGTCCCGGAATAATCTCAAATGCAGTGAGATACGCCTGTTCAACAAATTGAGGATAGGGTAGCATTCGTATTTCAAAAGACAGTAATTCAGGGTCTTCTTTTCCCAGCGAGTCTATTACTATAGCAGATTTAAGTGCATCATCATTTGTATATTCCTCAAAATCTCCGGTTATGGCAATGGAAACCAATTGTTCTCTATGCTGTAATGCAAATTGCGGATTCATCAAAACAAATGCCGCCAGTACCCCATCAGTGTCATAATGATTATTTGAAATGTATTGAATTCCCTCAAGATATTTATCACATTCCGGGTGTTGTATAAGATTAAAGGCGATTCCCGTTGAGGTATCTGCACGGAGTTCAGGCGGAGTACTATTGTCTGGCCAATGGCTTAATTGTAATTTAGCAGGAAAGGCGCCATCAACACATACTGTTCTGGCTCTTTCCTGAATAAGCGATTCGAATACAAATTCCATAGTTATTTTTTTTTGTGATCCTGTGAGTCGGGTGTGGTTTTTCTTTTGAGAAATTCAGCATTACGCTTCATTCCCTTCAAGCCCGGTCTCATTAACGGGGAGTAACGGTATTTCTTTTTGAACACAGAATTAGTCATTTCAATTAACTCCGACAAATTTACGGAAGTTTTTGATTCGGCAGGAACAAAATCAGGGTGATTGGTCACTGCACCGAATTTTTTATTCCATGGGCAAACATCCTGACAAATATCGCATCCAAAAACCCAATTTTCGAATTTACCTTCAAGGTCGGCAGGGATCTCTTTCTTATTTTCTATTGTATGATAAGAGATGCAAAGGTTGGAATCGATGATGTAATCTTTGACGATGGCTCCTGTCGGACAAGCATCGATGCAGGCAGTGCAGGTTCCACAGAGATCGGAAACTGGAGAACTATATTCAAAAATACGGTTACAAAAAATATTAGCAATAAAAACCAGCTTCCAACATCCCTATTAATGATATTCGAGTGTTTCCCCATCCAACCTATTCCAGCTCTTACCGCCCATACTTTATCCATAACCGGACCGGTATCGATATAATATTTATAAGAAAATCCGGGATCGATTGACTGAAGTTTTTTACAAAGCGTATCCAGCATCTCCCATGCAACAAGGTGATAGTCTTTTCCCCAGGCGTATCGTGAAATTTTTCCCTCATCCTCACCTGTAGCGTGTGAATGGCCACTGTTGTAAATTAATGCAAGGGAAATAACACTCTTCAGTTCCGGAAAAAATTCTTTTGGGTTTAACCGGCTTGCTTTATTTTTTTCCATATAACCCATACCAGCCTGAAATCCATTACCGAGCCACTCATCAAGTTTTTCAATTTCTGCCGTTAATTGATCCGCTTTCGCAAATCCGATAAGGTCAAATCCTGTTTCCTTTGCGAGGGTTGTAACAATTTCATTAGTAAGGATGGGATCAGAATGCAAAACTTTTCTTTTTTACTTTTATGAAAACTTTGTCTTCTAAAATTATCACGGGATAAGTATCTACCCCTCTTCTTCCATCAGGTTGTTTGCCATCAGATAAAGAAAACATCCATCCATGGGCGGGACATACAACATAATCATCCTCGATAAAGCCATCGTGAATAATAGAAGAGTGTTGATGAGGGCATATATTGTATAAGGCAGTAACTCTTCCGTTCACAAGAAATACGGCGACCTCCGTCTCATTAACTACAAATTTTTTACCTCTGTTCTCCGATAAATCTTTGAGCTTACATATCTCAACAAATCCCTCAGCCTGTATTTCAGAAACTTTCATAAAGATTACCGGCTCTAAATCCTTTATCAGTTTTGACTACAGTTGCATAAGCGGTCTGGGGATCGTGTTCGAAAAACAGGAACCAGTTTTCCTCAATTGCTTTGGGAAGAAGCCACTTTTTTTCCTGAAGTGTAATAAGAGGCTGAAGATCGTAGCCCATAATATAAGGTAAGGGAATATGTGCAGAGGTCGGGAACAAATCTGCAGAATAAAATAAACTTGCCGATGAATCGAATATCCGCACAAGTTGCTGTGAAAATGTATGACCGTTGAAATGAATAATTTCTATTTCGTCATCAAAAAATTGCTGGTCGGGAGGCAAAGTAACAAGCACTCCGCATTCTAGAAGAGGTACAAAATTCTCTTTTAAGTAACTGCCCTTATCCCTCTCAGTGGGTTCGAGCGCCCATTCTAAATTGCGCTGAGATACATAATACTTAGCGTTTGGAAAAGCAGGCACTAATTTATTGCCCTCGAAGATAGTTGATCCACCTGTATGATCGAAATGTAGATGGGTTAAAAATACATCAGTAATATCGGAAGGAGTAAACCCAACTTTTGCCAGAGCATTTTTCATAGAAAAATTCTGATTATCTATGCAGTAAATGTCACGGGATTTTTCGTCCCATTTTTCTCCCATTCCTGTATCAATGAGAATATTCCTCGTGCCTGAGGAAAGTAGTAAATTTCTGGTTGCCAGAGTGATACGATTACTTGTATCAGGTTTATTCGTTTTCTCCCAAAGTGGTTTGGGGATAACTCCAAACATTGCACCACCGTCAAGTGCAAAACG
>CAYTLQ010000294.1:0-18510 GCA_964438715.1 uncultured Ignavibacteriaceae bacterium | reverse complement strand
GTTGTAGCATCGTTATGGCAAGTAGATGATGAGGCAACTTCGATATTAATGAAGGAATTCTATAATAATTTAAAGACGATGACAAAATCATCTGCATTGAATAAAGCGAAGATGAAATTGTCACAAAACCCGAAATACTCGTATCCCTATTTTTGGGCTGCATTTGTTTTGGTAGGGGATTTTAATTAAACGATGAATAGAGCTCCAAGCTCAAATTAGTGGAAAAGGCGGAGTATTTATTGCTCCGCTTTTTTTTGTAATTACACTATTTGATTAGGATAATTTAGGCTAATCAAAATTTTTTTTGTAAAGAGTTTTTAATAAAAGAAAAATTTAGTTTTATCGGATTTGAAGGGACAATCAATTTAATCATCATAGGGATTCGATTTACTATGCTCATTTTGTATTAAGGAAATTCGATGATGAAAAAAATGATGTGAATAGTTAATATTCTTGCAAAAGCCGACCTATTTTAGGAAATTACTATATTATTTTGTTTTAGTAATTAATAACAAAATACCAAACCTCAATAATCCCGAGGCAGAGACTCAATCTTCAATTTAATAAATTAAGAGATTAATGAAGGAAGTTTACCACAAGTGGTATTCACAATACATGAGCAGAGATTTTGAGATGCTTGTTTTTGGGCATGCAGGATTTCCGTTCATTCTTTTCCCTACTTCTAAGGGGAGATATTATGAATACAAGGATTTTAAGTTAATCGATTCAGTCGGACACTTTCTTGAGAGGGGAGTAATAAAAATTTACTGTCCTGACAGTATGGACTCACAGAGTTGGTACAATTACAATATTCACCCTGCGGATAGAGTAAAAACACATATTGCATACGAAAACCTTATACTTCACGATGTGATTGCATTTGCTCAATATGAAACGGCATCTCATAAAGTTGGAGTGGCGGGATGCAGTTTTGGTGGATATCATGCTGTTAACATTGCCTTTCGCCACCCGGATAAAATAGGATATATGATTAGTATGGGTGGAGCATTTGATATTAAACAATTCATTATGGGGTACTATGATGAAAATTGCTATTTTAATAATCCGCCTGACTATCTCTCTAATTTGAGTGATCCCTGGTATCTTGATAGAATGAGACAAATGGGGATAATCCTTGGTACAGGGGAGTGGGATATTTGCAAAGAAGAAAATTTGAGACTTTCCGGTTTATTGCATAAATTACAAATACCACATTGGCTTGATGTAAGAAACGGAACCGGACACGACTGGCAGTGGTGGAATTCAATGTTCCCGTTTTATATATCACATATTTAAATTGAAATAAAAAATAGAAGGAGCTCTATGAAAAAAATTGGTATTTTGTTCGGTCAGGAAACTACTTTCCCACCTGCGTTTGTTGATAGAGTTAATGAAAAAAAAGTTGATGGAATTACTGCTGAATTTTTGCAATTAGATAAAGTTATTCAAGGAGTGGGAACGGGGTATGATGTAATAATTGATAGAATTTCGCAGGATGTACCTTTTTATCGTGCATACCTGAAAAATGAAGCAATTACCGGTACTGCAGTTATTAACAATCCTTTTTGGTGGAGCGCTGATGATAAATTTTTTAATAACGCTCTTGCTCTGAAGTTAGGTGTCGCTGTTCCGAAAACAGTCATTCTCCCTTCCAAAAAGCATCCTGATGATACAAATTCAAATTCGTTCAGGAATCTGAAATATCCTCTTGATTGGGAGGCAATCTTTAATTATGTGGGTTTCCCTGCGTATTTTAAGCCTTTTGCAGGTGGCGGGTGGAAACATGTTTACAGGATCGAGAATATGGAACAATTTTTCAGAGCTTACGATGAGACCGGTCAATTAGTGATGATGCTTCAGGAAGAAATTGTATTTACCGATTATTTCCGTTGTTATTGCCTTGACAGACAAGATGTCCATATTATGCAATACGATCCAAAACAACCACATCATTTGCGATATGTGAGAAATCCTCAGCCAAAAGAGAAAAAATTAATGGATCAAATATATAATGCAGTACTAACATTGAATAAGGGGCTGGGATATGATTTTAATACTGTAGAACTTGCGGTAAGAGATGGAGTTCCTTATGCAATAGATTTCTGTAATCCTGCTCCTGATGCAGATGTCAATTCAATAGGTCAGGAAAATTTTGACTGGATTGTAGAAGCAGCGGCGAATATGGCGATTCGAAGGGCACAGAATCACCGACCCGGAAAAAATAACTGCACCTGGGGTGAATTTGTAGTTAATTCAGTAAGTAATTGAGTGTGATAAAACTATGATTGATCCGAAAATTTTTACATTAGGTATTGAAGAAGAGTTCCAAATTGTAGATCCGGAAACACGGGAATTGCGTTCACATATACAACAAATACTTGAAGAGGGAAAACTTATTCTGAAAGAGCAGGTAAAACCTGAAATGCATCAATCGGTTGTTGAAATGGGTACAGAGGTATGTAAAAATATACACGATGCCCGTGTTGAAGTTACAAAACTCCGTAAAGAGCTGGCCAGACTTGCTATAAAGAATGGACTGCGTATTGCTGCGGCAGGTACACATCCTTTTTCCCATTGGAAAGATCAGAGAATAACTGAGCACCCTCGTTATAAGCAAGTTGTAGATGATATGCAGCAGGTTGCACGGGCAAATCTTATTTTCGGTTTACATGTTCATGTCGGTATTGATAACAGGGAAAGCGGAATAAAAATAATGAATGAAGCTCGTTATTTTCTTCCTCACATATTCGCCCTATCTACTAACAGTCCATTTTGGCTTGGGCGAAATACAGGATTTAAATCTTACAGAACAAAAGTATTCGATCGCTTCCCTCGAACCGGAATTCCGGATTACTTCCAAAGTGCCAGCGAGTATGATGACTATGTTAAGTTATTGGTAAAAACCAATTGTATTGATAATGCAAAAAAAATATGGTGGGATATTCGTCTCCATCCATTCTATGAAACTCTCGAATTCAGGGTGTGTGATATACCAATGAGAGTAGATGAAACAATTGCACTCGCCGCTTTGATGCAGGCCATTGTGGCAAAATTATATAAACTTCAGAAACAGAATCTTGGATTTCGCCTTTACAGCAAAGCACTCATTTCGGAGAACAAATGGAGAGCCAGCAGGTATGGTGTGAGCGGAAATCTTATTGATTTTGGTAAACAAACTGAAGTGCCGACAAAAGATCTTATTGAAGAACTCCTTGAATTTGTTGATGAGGTGGTGGACGATCTTGGAAGCAGAAATGAACTGAACTATATAAGAGAAATTTTAAAGATGGGATCCGGAGCCGACAGACAGTTAAAGGTTTGGGAGCAGAGTTATGATCTGAAATCGGTGGTGGACTATATCATTGAAGAAACAAATCTTGGACTTGAAAACTAGATTTCTTTGAAATAATAAAGGACCGATGAAGAAAATTATGAACTTACGAGCTGCGGTAA
Source organism: uncultured Ignavibacteriaceae bacterium (assembly GCA_964438715.1). Classification (GTDB taxonomy): domain Bacteria; phylum Bacteroidota; class Ignavibacteria; order Ignavibacteriales; family Ignavibacteriaceae; genus CAYTLQ01. The sequence continues at coordinate 15,057 of CAYTLQ010000294.1, read as the reverse complement.
TTGATCTTTATAATAACGAGAAAAACGAGGGAATGCGGTGTATTAAAGAACTCCTTACTGAAGCCGGTGAGCGATTTCCTCAATCGGGGTTACAATTTGAAATTTTTGAGTCTCGTTATAAAGGTGATGTTCCCGGTTCCGACTATGATATATATATTTCCAGTGGTGGACCAGGGAGTCCATTTGATGATGAAGGAAAAGAGTGGGAGAAAAAATATTTTGCTCTTCTTGATGCAATCTGGAATAATAATCAGACAAAGGAACGAAAAAAATACATTTTTTTTATTTGTCATTCATTTCAGATGATGGCAAGGCATTTTCATTTTGCTGAGGTGACGAAACGACATAAAAAGTCATTTGGAGTACATCAATTTCTACAGACAGAAGAAGGAGCGGAAACTTCAATATTCAGAGGCCTGTTGAATCCATTTTATGCCGCCGATTTTCGCCAGTTTCAGGTGGTGAATCCTAACTATGAGACTATGAAGGAATTTGGCGCTGTCGTACTCTCAAAAGAGATGCAGAATGGAGATGGTCATGAACCTGCTCTAATGGCAGTAAAACTGAGTGAGGAAATACAAGGGACACAATTTCATCCGGAGGCTGACCCCGATAGTATGATATACCATCTCCGTCAGCCGGAGCGAAAAGAATATGTAGTCTCTGAATATGGCGAGGAAATGTATTTCCGAATGATTGCTGATCTCGAAGATCCACAAAAAATTAAACTAACCCGAAAAACTGTTATTCCAAATTTTCTAAATAACGCTATTACCACATTACTTGAGAAAAGTGCGTAACTGAAAACTTAAACAGAATAAACAATGATTAAAGTACTTCGACGACAATTCAATAATTTCTTTTCTGAATCGGTTTACAATGAATTCATTGCATATCTTAACACTGTGTTGCCTTACCCTGCTGACTTCAGAGTATCAGAAACTCCGCTTTTCCTGTCAGATGAGATGTATGCAGAGTTGACACACGCATGCTCAGATATTATTGAGCAATTACGGAGTCCGGAGTTTCATGTTCATTGCAGAAATGCAGTTCCATCACAGTTTGAAGTACCGAAAGAGGACTCACATCCACTATTTCTTCAAATTGATTTTGCCATTGCTCAGGTGGAGGAAGGTGTTTTACGACCACAATTAATTGAATTACAAGGGTTTCCCTCATTATATGGTTTTCAATATTATTTGCTGGAAGCTATTCAAAAATATTTTCCCATTACGCGTGAATTTACCTCATTCTTTTCCGGTTTTTCTTTCTCAAGTTATGCAGAAGAATTAAAAAAGAGCATTCTGGGTAATTATTCTGCCGATGATACTATTCTGATGGAGATAACACCGACATTACAAAAAACCAGAATTGATTTTGCGGCAACTGAAAGACTTACAGGAATAAAAACTGTTGATATTACCCATATCTATAAAGATGGTAAAAAGCTTTTTTATAAAGATGATTCAGGAAAAAAAGTCTGGATAGAAAGAATTTACAATCGTACAATTATTGATGAACTTGTTCGCAAAAATATCACTCTCAATTTTGATTACCGTGATGAGCTTGATGTATCATGGGCCGGACACCCAAATTGGTTTTACAAAATCAGTAAACATACATTGCCTTATCTGAAAGGTAAATATGTTCCGGACTGTTTTTCTCTAGCTTCCTGTACTGAATATCCTGATGACTTAAGTAATTATGTGTTAAAACCCTTATTTTCATTTGCCGGGCTTGGGGTTGATGTCGAACCGACAAGGGAAAAACTTGATGTAATTTCCGATAAAGAGAATTATATTCTCCAGAAGAAAGTGGAATATGCACCACTTATTCAGACTCCGGATGATTATTCCCGCGTTGAGATAAGGATGATGTTTTTGTGGAATGACGAGCCTCTTCTGGTTAATAACCTCATTCGAATGAGTAAAGGGAAAATGATGGGAGTTGACTTTAATAAAAATAAAACCTGGGTTGGTTCGAGTTTAGCATTTCACGGATAAGTAATTCAATTGTACAGATGAAAGGGATATATCTGTAAAGTTGAAATTATAAAATAAAGATAGACCGATTTCAGTGCCGGTCGGTTACCAGTAATGGAAAATTTTCAATTGGTTATGAATGCCAAATGAAATTCCGGCGAATTTTCCAACTCCATAATATGGTGTGAAAAATGATTGTTCAAATACTGCAGCCAGAAGTTCTCGAATTGATTGAAAAGAGAGAATTCAGCGCTCTTAAAGAAGTACTACTTGAGTGGACACCTACCGACATTGCGGATTTAATAAATGAATTACCCCATATAACAGATCAGGCTATTCTGTTTCGGTTAATGCCTGCTTCAATCCAAACAGACATTTTTGAATATCTTGATGTTGATGTACAGATTGATCTCCTAAAGGCACTGGGAAAAGAAGAGGTAGCGGCGGTACTCAACGACATGTCTGCTGATGATAGAACTGCGCTCTTAGAAGAAATGCCTGCAAATATTACCAAGCAACTTCTCCTGTTACTCAGCCCGGAAGAACGAATGGTAGCGCAAAAGTTACTAGGATATCCGGAGAACTCGATTGGCAGACTTATGACCCCTGACTACATAGCAGTAGAGCAGGATTGGACAGTTGAGAAGGTAATGCAGCATATTCGTGCCCACGGAAAGAACAGTGAAACACTTAATATTATTTATGTCGTTGATAAAAATGGTTTACTGATAGATGATATCAAAATACGGCAAATACTTTTAGCACCTCTTGAGCAAAAAGTTGAAGAGTTGATGGATGGTAATTTTGTTCATCTTAAAGTGAATGACGATCAGGAAGCCGCTGTAGAGGTCTTTAAAAAATACGACCGGGTTGCACTGCCCGTTACAAATGAGAACGGAATACTCATAGGTATAGTTACCGTTGATGATGTGCTTGATGTGGCTGAAGAAGAGGCAACTGAAGATATTCAAAAACTCGGTGCGGTTGAAGCGCTTGATGAACCATATTCTACTACACCACTCTGGGAAATGGTAAAAAAGAGAGCCGGCTGGTTAAGTATCCTGTTCATCGGAGAATTACTTACTGCATCTGCTATGGGATTTTTTGAACATGAAATTCAGAAAGCTGTTGTCCTCGCGCTATTTGTTCCATTAATTATTTCCAGCGGCGGAAATGCCGGCTCTCAGGCAACTACACTTGTAATAAGGGCCCTGGCATTGGGTGAGATTACTGTTAAGGACTGGTTCTTTATATTACGGAGAGAGTTTTCGACCGGTCTCATTCTTGGTACTGTGCTTGCTGTTTTGGGTATGCTAAGGATTTTTATCGGTGAATTGGCATTTGATGCTTATGGTGTTCACTGGATTGGTATTGGTTTATCAGTTTCGTTTGCATTAATAGGAGTAGTAATGTGGGGTACTATTATCGGCTCAATTCTTCCACTCATACTAAAAAAACTTGGTTTCGACCCGGCAACTGCATCCGCACCCTTTGTGGCGACTTTAGTAGATGTTACCGGATTAGTTATTTACTTTTCTTTGGCAATGTTATTTCTCAGCGGCTCACTGTTATAGGAAGAGTCGCAAAAAAGACCTGAAAGAATTACCAATTACCTTTACTTTACAAACTAATTTGTGAGTATGGGGAGAGAGATGCCAGGCAACAATTCTTTCTGTTGTGCAACTGTATTTTTCTTACAAAGAGACACTCTAAAACATAAATCCACTTCTAATGAATTTTTTGAAAATTGCTGAAGATTGTTCAGCTTATCAAAGATCTTTATATTTAAGATTGTTTTTTATAAGAATATCCTCATAAAAGGAGAATCTATGGAGCGAGTTATTTCCGGTTTTGTAACTCGCTTTGCGAAGCTATGTCCAAAAAATCAGAGTTAAATAATAAAAAACACGATCCGGGTTCTCATCAGAGTACACATTCAAATGTATTTAGATACCTTCAGGGTCTTAGCAGAGAAGATCTCCCATTAATGGGTATTCTCATATTTTTAACTTTATTACCCCGCATTATTCTTACCTTCGAGATTAGTGAAATTCCATTATACCAATATTTGTTCTCCGATAGTAAGATTTATTGGGACTGGGCGACAGGCATATTAAAGGGTGATAACGCATATATCAATTCAGTATTTTTCATGTCACCGGTTTATCCTTATTTCCTTGCTATCGTGAGGAATATCGCTGATGACTCTGTTTTGCTTATTAGATTGGTTCAGGTAATAATCAGCAGTGTTACAATACTTTTTATCTATCTTGCGGCAAAAAATATTGCAGGCAGAAATACTGCAGTAATTGCCGCGATTTTTTTTGCTTTCAGTCTTGAGTTGATAGTATATGCAAACCTGCTTCTCACAGAAACCATCCAGGTGTTTATTGCTTCGCTTCTGATTTTTCTCTTTAGTACAAGCGATTTGCTTAGGTCAGGTACCAAATTATTTCTGACAGGAATAATTATAGGTCTGCTGATTGTAATAAGAGGGAGCGCTTTACTCCTGATACCTTTTGTTATCGGTGCAATTTATTATTTCATGAAAAAGAACGGTGTCGTTGATTTTCGGAAGATCGGAATTCTTTTAGCGGGCGTTATTCTTTCAATTATGCCATTAACATTACATAACCTGATACGGGGAAATGAGTTTGTTATTCTTACCTCAAATGGGGGTATTAATCTTTGGATAGGGAATAATCCAAATGCGCAAGGTGTGTTTATTGCACCAAATGAATTTGAATTTTATGAAGATATCTCAGGAAAGAAATACGCAGAATCGGTTGTAGGGAAAAATCTCAGTCATTCCGAGGCGGATAGTTATTGGATTAATCGTTCCTTGAATTTTATCAGTGAATATAGCGCCACTACGATGCAATTGTTCTTCACAAAAATACTTCTATTCATCGGAACTCAGGAGAATCCACAGTCCTCAGTGATGAATCCTTATTTATTGCGGGAGCAGTATTCAAAAGTTTTGAAATTGCCATTAATAAGTTTCTGGGTTGTTTTCATATTGTTCCTGATTTCACTCAAGCAATATCGCATTGAAGATGCACGATATGTGTTGATTAGTGGTTTTGTAATTACTATGATTTTTGCAACCAGCTTGTTTTTCGTGACAGGTAGGTTCAGGTTGGTAGTATTGCCGGCATTAATAGTATTAGGTGCAATCGGGGCGGAGACCGTATATCAGAAGCTTTTAGAAAAGAATACTAAATGGTTAAAGAATATAGGACTTATTGTCGTAGCGTATTTTCTGATTGATGCATTTATTACACCTAAATTTCATTATACGCCTTATGACGCACACCTGAACCTTGGAGCTACTTATTTTGATCGTCATGAGTATGATAAAGCTTTGGAGGAATACAATAAATCACTGGGTTTTCAGGAGACATATTCAGCACTTATGGGATTGGGTAATGTGTATGCTGTTAAAAAAGAGTTCAATCAGGCGATACATTATTATGAAAGAGCATTAAAAATTCGTCCTGAGTATTACCTTATACACTATAATCTCGGATTAATGTATGGACAATCGGGTAAGTTGGAAAATGCAGAGAAGAGTTTTCAAAAGACTCTTTCACTTAATCCGCGTCATTACGAAACATTCCGAAATTTAGGTATTATTCACTATATGAATGGTAAGCATCGTGAAGCACTCGATTATTTTGAGCGATATCTTCCACATTGTACCGATCCTGCCGTGAAGAAGTCAATACTTTCTGATATTGAATTACTGAAAAAAACTCTAAGTCAGAATACAGAATCTTTACAATAAATAAGTGGATGAAAAAGTTTTAATACATTGGAGTTGAACTGAAATACTAAACACATAATCTTTATATTCACGAACGAAAATTTACTATTAATTACCCTAATTAAATTGTTCAATGCAATCAAAACTCAGCAAACTCACTAATTTGAATAAACAATACTGAGTTAAAAATTCAGAAAGGATTAAAAAATGTCACAGAATGAAAAAAAATTTTATGTTAACCAATACGCCGTTGTTGATGATAATGTTGAAATAGGAGAAAACACAAAAATCTGGCATTTTAGTCATGTTCAGTCGGGTGCAAAAATTGGACGCAACTGTGTTTTGGGACAAAATGTAAATGTTGGAAACAATGTTACTATTGGCAACTATGTAAAAATTCAGAATAATGTATCTGTTTACGAGGGAGTAACTCTTGAAGATTATGTATTTTGCGGACCTTCGATGGTCTTTACCAATATCCGTGATCCGAGAAGTAAATACCCTCAGGTTGGGGCAGCATATTATATTTACACATTGGTAAAAGAAGGCGCTTCATTAGGTGCAAACAGCACTATTGTTTGTGGAAATACCATTGGGAGGTATGCTTTTGTTGGTGCTGGTTCTGTTGTAACAAAAGATGTTCCGGATTATGCGCTTGTTGTAGGTAATCCTGCACGCATTATTGGTTGGATGAGTGAAGCGGGACAAAAATTAAAATTTGATGCTGATGGAATTGCCGTTTGCTCAAAGTCCGGTAAAAAATACAAATTGGAGTCAGGCAAAGTTTCGGAAGTTGAGTAATCAGATTATTGAATTTAAGGTAAACTAATAAATTCGCCCGCACATTGCATAAATTATCTTAATAATGGCACGAAAGAAAGAAAATCATAGTAATTGAAGAAGTCAGTAAATATTCTCGGTATATCTGCTTTCTATCATGATTCTGCTGTATGCCTGCTGAGAGACGGAAAGCTCATTGCAGCGGCTCAGGAGGAGAGATTTACGCGAAAAAAACATGACGAATCTTTTCCATTAAAGGCGGCACAATACTGCCTTAAGGAAGGAGGAATCTCTATTGATGAGGTTGATTTTGTTACATTTTACGATAAGCCATTGTTAAAATTTTCACGCCTCTTAGAAACATATCTTGCATTTGCACCTTCAGGAATTACATCGTTTCTCAAATCGATGCCTTTGTGGCTGGGAAGTAAACTTTGGATGCCCGAATTGATAAAAAAAGAGCTGGGCTATAAAGGTCCGGTGTTATTCGCTGAGCATCATGAATCGCACGCGGCATCTGCTTTTTATGCGAGTCCATATCAGGAAGCGGCGTTTCTCACTATCGATGGGGTAGGTGAGTGGGCGACAACTTCTTTCGGAATTGGAAAAGATAACACAATAAAAATTCTTAAAGAAATACATTTTCCGCATTCTCTTGGGTTACTCTATTCTGCCATCACTTACTATACGGGATTTAAAGTAAATTCCGGAGAATACAAAATTATGGGACTGGCTCCTTATGGAGAGCCGAAATATGTATCAACGATTTACGACCATCTTATCGAAATTAAGGATGACGGATCTTTTCGGCTAAACATGGAATATTTTGATTATTGCACCGGTCTTACAATGACGAATGAAAAATTCCATAAACTGTTTGGTGGTCCCCCGAGAATACCTGAAACAAAACTAACACAAAAAGAAATGGATCTTGCCCGATCGGTGCAGGATGTAACAGAAGATATAATGTTGCGCATGGCTCGCACTGTTAAAAAAGAAACCGGTCAAAGAAATCTCTGTCTTGCCGGTGGTGTAGCATTGAATTGTGTTGCAAACGGTAAATTATTGAGAGAAAATATATTTGATGATATTTGGATTCAACCTGCGGCAGGAGATGCCGGAGGTGCAATAGGAGCCGCATACCTTACTTATTACCGACATCTTAACAACAATAGGGAATATTTTGAAAAACCGGATAATCAGAGGGGATCGTATCTCGGTATAGGATACTCGAATTCTGAGATTCGTTCATTCTTAGATTCAAGACAATTACCATACACATTTCTTGATGATGACACCTTGATAAATACGGTTACAGAATTTCTTATAAGTGGAAAAATCGTCGGTTGGTTTCAGGGTAGAATGGAGTTTGGACCACGGGCGCTTGGTAATCGCTCAATATTGGGAGACCCACGAAACCCGGATATGCAAAAGACGATGAATATCAAGATAAAATTCAGAGAAGGATTTCGTCCATTTGCTCCTTCAGTGCTGGAAGAAAAAATTTCAGAATGGTTCGAAATTGACCGGCCAAGCCCTTACATGCTTTTGGTGGCAGATGTTAAAAAGGAAAAGCAAATTCCGATGACAGAAGAACAGAAAGCGCTTTGGGGTATTGAAAAACTTAATATTCTGCGTTCTGAGGTACCGGCAATAACTCATGTCGATTACTCTGCCCGTATTCAGTCGGTTTCCAAAGAAACCAACCCTCGTTATTACAATCTCATTAAAAAGTTCTTTGAAAAAACCGGCTGTCCTATTCTGGTAAATACATCTTTCAATGTGCGGGGTGAACCCATAGTTTGCTCACCGAATGATGCATATACTTGTTTTATGCGTACCGATATTGATGTGCTCGTTTTGAATAACTATTTGCTGGTAAAAGAAGAGCAACCTCCTTTCCAGGAGAATAAAGACTGGCGAAAAGAGTTTGTACTTGATTAAACCAATTACTCAATTGAACCTGAATTTCAAAGGACCGGATTATATAACTGTATGATTCTCTCAGATGTTAAAAATGAGTTAAAAGGACTTGATCAAAGCGAAAAAGCGCTTAATCGTTTTGTTCTCTCCTTAAGTATTGTGTTTTTAGGGTTAGGGCTTTGGTTTTATTTTACCGAAAAAGTACTGCTATCCTATATTTTTAGCGGATTATTGTTAACATTTGTTCTTATCGGAGCTATTTCAAAAAAACTGTTAGCTAAACTGTATAAATATTGGATGGCAGTAGCGTTTACTCTTGGCTGGATTGTGTCAAGAATAATTTTAGTATTAGTTTATTATCTCGTTCTTACTCCGATTTCACTGATATTTCGAATGACCGGGAAAGAGTTTCTGCCTTTTATGAAGAAGAACTCATCAGATAGTTACTGGATTGAGAAAAGTTCATCACATAATTCTATGGAAAAATTATATTAATGAATGAATTGAAAAATCAACACTATGATATTTGTGTTGTTGGCGGGGGAATTGTTGGTCTCGCAACCGCATATACAATATTACAGAAAAAGCCAGAACTTCGACTTCTATTACTCGAAAAAGAAAACACAGTAGCAAAACATCAGACAGGAAATAACTCTGGCGTAATTCATTCCGGTATTTATTATAAACCTGGAAGTTTGAAGGCAAAAAATTGTCTTCGTGGATATTCCCTCTTATTGGATTTTTGTAAATCAAACAATATCCATCATAAACTCTGTGGAAAAGTGATTGTTGCGACGGAAGAGAGAGAATTACCATTGTTGGAAAGGCTTTTTGAGCGGGGCAAAGCAAATGGTTTAGATAAAATAGAGATTATTGATGAGAAAGCAATCCGGAAAATTGAGCCGGAAGCCGCAGGCATAAGAGGTATATATGTGCCATATACCGGTGTGGTTGATTATAAATTTGTATGCGCAGAATTGCTGAAACATATTCAGGAAGCAGGCGCCGGGGTAGTATTTAACACTGAATTAACCGGAATAAAAAATAATGGTTCAATAATTCTTGAGACAACGACGGGAAATTATTCTGCAGATAAACTTATAACCTGTTGTGGTTTGCATTCAGATAAAGTTGCACAAATGACTCACGGCGAAACAGGCTACCGGATTTTGCCTTTCAGGGGCGAATATTACAAACTCTCTAATGAAAAGGCGAAAAAAATTAATACACTCATTTACCCGGTGCCTGATCCTGATTTACCTTTTTTAGGCGTGCATCTTACAAAGTCGGTGGATGGAGAGGTTGAAGCGGGTCCTAATGCTGTTCTGGCATTAAAGAAAGAGGGATACAATAAGACTGATTTTGCATTAACTGATATAATTGAGATACTTAAATTCAGGGGATTCCGAAAGATGATCCCCGGATACTTCAAAATTGGAGTTAGCGAGTACAAACGCTCATTATCGAAATCGTTATTTCTTCGTGATCTCCGCAAATTAGTCCCTATGTTGGAAATGCAGGATCTGGTTACAGGCGGAGCCGGCGTTCGTGCACAGGCATGTTCAGCTGATGGAAAGTTGGTTGATGATTTCCTCTTCATAGAAGATGATAATGTAATACATGTATGTAATGCCCCTTCACCAGCGGCTACCGCATCGCTGGCAATAGGAGAAAGTATAGCAGAGAAGTATTTTAGTAAACTTTAAGCGAATAATTGTCAGAGCTTAAAAGTTTTAGTCAAAGTAATTTTTGAAAAAGGTTAAGTTTATTGCAAACTCTTAAAGATGTGAAATTTGATTGTTTTCACTTTGAATCCTCGAAACCATGCAAACCTCACAAAACGCATGGGGTTTTCTGTGACTCATGTTCTTATTACCAGAAGAAAGGAATGAGGATTCTGGTAATCAAATTTGCGGCGCCCGGTGATGTTTTACGAACTACCTCCATTTTGCCCGCCTTGCACGAACAATTTCCAGGAGCAGTTGTTTATTGGATTACTGCACCCTCGGCAATGCCTATTTTCTTTAATAATCCATACATTTATAAGACCATGGATTCTCCGGAGGAATATCTTCCATTGATTTCCTCCATTGAATTTGATCTTATTCTCAATCTGGAAAATGATTCCCACTCTTCAGCTTTGTCAGCACTTGCTAAAGGGAAGGCAAAGAGGGGATTTATTTTGAGTAAAGAAGGATATGTAATGCCGGCGGATGAGTCAGGTGTGGAGTGGTTTATAATGGGGATTAATGATTCAATAAAAAAACAGAACAAAAAGACCTATTTCAGACATATATATGATATTTGCGGAATTAGTAAAAACATAAATCCGCCTGAATTATATCTTGACGATGAGGAGAGAAAATTATCAGAAGAGTTCATCAATAAGAATAATCTTAAGGCGTTTAAATCAGTTTTAGGAATAAATACCGGTTCAGGAAAAAGATGGCCAATGAAGAAGTGGACTTTGGATAATTATGTATCTCTTCTTGAAAGGCTTCATTCCGAAAATCCTGAGACCGGGTTAGTGCTTTTTGGTGGTCCTGAAGAAAATGAATTTAATGCACAACTAAAAGCAAAACTCTCCTTTCAAATAATTGATACCGGTACAGAAAACTCTATGAGGCAATTCTTTGCGTTAATAAACACTATCGATACACTTTTTACCCCCGATAGCCTTGGAATGCATGTTGGAATTGCCCTGAGAAAAAATGTTATTACCTATACTGGCCCTACATCATATACAGAGTTAGATGTTTTTGGAAAGGGAGACATTTTGCATTCTGAATTAGATTGTCTTATGTGCTATCTCAACCAATGCGATAAGAAAGTAAATTGCATGAATTCTCTTAGCGTTGAATATGTCATAAGCGCTATCAGAAAGTATATTTAATTGTGAAAAATGTTTATTGTAAATAAAAAGGGTAAAGACTCCTTTGGAACTTTATCCTTAATAAAATCGAGAGGCAGAACAGTAAAATGATTATTTCGCAGACTCCATTGCGTATTTCTATTTGTGGCGGCGGTACAGACTTTAAGCGATACTATGAAAAAGAGGAAGGTTTCGTTGTTAGTTGTGCGATAGATAAATATGTTTATGTAATTGTAAAAGAACGGTTCGATGAAAAGATATATGTCAACTATGCTAAGAAAGAAATAGTTGACTCTATTGATGAATTACAGCACGACCTTGTTCGGGAGGCGGCAAGGAAAGCCGGTATGACGAATGGATTTGAGATTTCGACATTGGCAGACATACCTTCAGAAGGAAGCGGATTGGGATCATCCAGTAGTTTAACAGTAGGACTTTTGAATGCATTTTATATGTATCAGGGAATTCAGGTTACTGCCGAAGATCTTGCCAGAGAGGCTTGCGAAATTGAAATTGACATACTTGGTCGCCCTATCGGAAAGCAGGATCAATACATTGCGGCTTATGGCGGTATTTCCTCTTTTTTGTTTAAGAAGGATGATACAGTTGAAACGACGAGAATCCGCATGAGTAATGAAATGAAAAGAAGATTTGCGGATAATCTTCAACTATTTTTTACGAATGTTACCCGCCAAAGTGCTTCAATACTTTCTGAGCAAAATAAACGAATACCTGAAACCGGTAGTTATCTTAACGAAATAAAGGAACTTGGATTTGCCGCAAAACATGCTCTTGAATCGGGTGATATTGATCAGATTGGAACTTTACTAGCCCGTAACTGGGAATTGAAAAAAAACCTTTCCTCGAATATCAGCAATCAATCTATTGATGAAATGTACCAAAAGGCAATTGCGGGCGGCGCCAGCGGGGCGAAGATTTCAGGCGCAGGCGGCGGTGGTTTCCTGATGGTGTATTGCAAGCGTAATTTTCAGGATTCACTGCGGGAGTCGATGAAAGAATACAGGGAGTTGCCCTTCCTTTTAGAACCTCATGGCAGTAAAATTATTTTTAACTACAGACGATATGACTGGAAATGAGTTGAGGTTAAAATGAGTTTAGTATTGATTACCGGCGGAGCCGGATTCATCGGTTCACATACCGCTGACAAACTGATTTCTGAGGGATTTGATGTCAGGATACTTGATTGTCTTCAGAAGCCTGTACATCTCAAAGGTAAACCTTCATATCTCAATCCAAAAGCTGAATTTGTTTTTGGTGATGTTCGGGATAGAAGAATTATGGAATATTGCCTTGATGGTGTAAGTTATGTATTTCATCTGGAGGCATATCAGGATTACCTGCCTGATTTTTCAACTTTTTTTTCTGTTAATTCGACAAGTACAGCGCTACTTTATGAACTAATTGTTGAGAAAAAATTACCCATAAAGAAAGTCATCGTTGCTTCTTCTCAGTTTGTGCAGGGGGAGGGATTATACAGGAAAAGAGATGGCACAATAGTAAAACCGACTCAAAGACCTATCTCTCAATTAGAAGAGGGAAGATGGGATTGGGTTGATGAAGAAGGGTATCCGATGGAATGGCTATGGACACCGGAGACTCATGCAAATCCTCCCAATGCTTATGCGATATCGAAATATTCTCAAGAGCAAATTGCAATTAATTTTGGCAAACGGTATGAAATACCATCTGTTGCACTCCGATATTCTATTGTTCAGGGACCGAGACAGTCTTTTTATAATGCATATTCCGGAGCTTGCAGGATTTTTAATTTACACTACTACTTTGACAAAGCGCCAACGATCTATGAAGACGGGAAGCAGAAACGGGATTTTGTTAATTATAAAGATGTGGTTGAAGCAAACTTCACTGTTTTGACAAAAAGTGAAGCCGATTTTGAAGTATTTTGTGTCGGAGGCGGAAAGGCATATTCTGTGATGGAATTTGCTGAAATTGTGGCAAAAGTACATAAGAAAGAGCATATCAAGCCTCTTATTACCGGTGAGTTCAGAGTCGGTGATACACGAAATACCTGTTCGGATATAACCAAACTAAAACAATTGGGTTGGATGCCAAAACACTCTGCAGAAGAAAGCGTGATTGATTATCTTAATTACCTTAACGAGCAGACTGATATAGATGATATTCTTGAATATGCAGAAAAGACAATGAAACAGATGAATGTTGTTCGTTCAGTAAAAACTAAATTACAAACTTGATGAAAGCATTTGTACTCGCTGCCGGATTAGGAACAAGACTAAGACCTATTACCAACAATGTGCCGAAGTGTCTTGTACCTGTTTGCGGTAAACCATTACTTAGTTGGTGGCTTGAATTATTATATAAACATGGAATTACTGAAATCCTGATAAATCTCCATTATCTTCCCGGGCAGGTAGTTGAATTTATTAACACCGTAACAATTCCTATAAAAATTAAAACTGTTTTCGAAAAAGAATTGGCGGGAAGCGGAGGCACGCTGAGAAATAATAAGGATTTTGTCCGTAACGAGGATGATTTTTTTGTTGTTTATGCCGATAACCTCACTAATTATAACCTTTCCGAATTCTATCGTTTTCATCGTGAAAATGGAATGGATTTTTCAATGGCGTTATTCAGGGCAGGAAACCCATCAGCTTGTGGTATTGCTACTTTAAATGAGAATTGCACTATTGTTGACTTTCAGGAAAAACCGAAAAATCCAAAATCGGATTTAGCGAATGCAGGTCTTTATATTATGAAGCCGCATATATTAGATATTATCCCTGATAAACCATTAACCGATATAGGATTTGATTTACTGCCTCAACTCGTTGGGAAGATGGCAGGATGGGAGTCGAAGGACTTCCTTATGGATATTGGTACTCTTGAAAATCTTAAAAGAGCTTCTGAAATCTGGCAAGAATTAATAGATAAGGAAAAAACGCATTAATGAATTTCAAAGATTATTCACGCTACATATTTGAAACAATTGACAAACTTGATGAAGTCCAAATAGAGTCTTTCGTAGATCTTCTTTTTTCTGCTTATGAATCCGGAAAAACCGTTTTTGTTATAGGAAACGGAGGTTCTGCGGCAAATGCCTCACATTTTGCACAGGATCTTGCTAAAGGAACCCGTCTTTCGCTCGCTCAGGAAAAACGCATTAAAGCAATCAGTCTTTGCGATAATGTTGCTTTTATTACTGCTATGAGTAACGATGACGGCTATGAAACTATTTTTGAACAACAATTACGAACATTTGCCAAACAAGGAGATATAGTAATTGCAATTAGTGGATCGGGTAACAGCCCAAATATTATAAAAGCAGTTGAGTGGGCAAATAACAATGGACTCATAACTGTTGGCATTACCGGATTCGGGGGAGGAAAACTGCGAAGCATTAATCAATACTCAGTTCATGTTCAGCTCAATGATATGTGCTCATCGGAATCCATTCACTCGGTAATATTTCATTATGTAATTCTGGAATTACAAAAAAAGATAGAATCAGATCTCAAAAAGGGAAGAAGTGGAAATTGATTCTGGATTTACTACAGTCGGTTGTTTAGAATCTGCTAATGATAAATAATATGCTTTAATTCCTTCTTTCGCTTTTGGTGGTTATGATGGGCTTTATTGAGTGAACACCAAGCGTTTAATGATATATCAGAAAATGCCGGTCAAATCTTTACCGGCATTTTTTATTTTTAGTTCTGACGGGATTGTGGATAAGC
>CAYTLQ010000293.1:0-10679 GCA_964438715.1 uncultured Ignavibacteriaceae bacterium | reverse complement strand
GGAATATGAGGAGAATAAATAATGCTGATAAAATGATTCTGCTTAAAAGAAAACTGAATGAAAGGACTAAAACGGTATCAAAGAAAGTATCGTAGGTTTCTCGGGGCCTAAGGGTATTTCAACTAGACTTGCATAATCTCCCTTTTCCTTCACCTAAAGGAGTTATTAAAATGAAATCAAAGTTTTTTTACTTTTTAGTTTTATTTAATTGTGGTTTATTTGCACAAACACCCGATCCCTACAAATTTTTTCCTTCTGCCGTCGGGAATGTTTGGGAGTATAACACTCCATTTGGAAATACCATTATTGAGATACAATCAGTTTCAATTGATTCTCTTAATAGTAAATGGATTTTCTATACTGGCGGTGCTCCTTCTTATAAAATTGATACATTATACCAAGTATATAAGTACCCATTCGATTTAAACTGGCTTTATTATAAACTTAATGCTGACACGGGAGATAATTGGATTGTTGATGTTCACCATATAGTTGACACCTTTTTTGTATATAAACTCGCAAAGGTTCGGTCAATATATGAAGGATTTTTCTATGATCGTTCCACTACCTTTAAGGAAATAACTTTTTACCAATATCAACCTGATAGCATTCTCAATGAATTTTCTTGGCCTGAATATACGGAAACAGTCGCTTATGGTATTGGATTAGTTAGTGTTTTTGACGATGAAGGGGGTGGACCTCAAAGAATACTACAAGGATGTATAATTGATGGAGATACCATTGGCATCATCACATCTGTAAAAGATGAGTTTAATGTTTTAAATTCATTTGAACTATTTCAGAATTATCCTAATCCGTTCAATCCTACAACAACAATTAAATTTAATTTAGCAGAACCGCAAAAAGTAAAACTAACTGTTTACTCTCTTTTAGGTGAAGAGGTCGAAGTATTAATGGATGAATATAAATCCGCTGGAACTCATTCAGTTGTTTTCAACGCATATGATCTACCAAGCGGGGTTTATATTTACACTATTGTTGCTGGTAACAGAACTTCATCTAAAAAATTAATTTTATTAAAATAAATTTATACTGGAGTAAAAAATGAAAAAGTTTTATTTAATTCTGGTAATAACGTTTTGTTTTGGGCTTACAAACAACTATGCACAAAACGACCCTATGCAATGTACACCATCCGGTTTAGAAAATATTTGGAACGGACAGATTGGCGGCTGGTTACTTCCATCAGTAGGTACGATAAGAGTTCTTTTTGTTTTTGCACAATTTCCTGATGATAAACACGACACAACAAATTCAACCTGGGTTAAAGGACAAGCACCAGCCAATATGCAAGGCTGGGTTGACCAGAGCTGGAGCACTAATCCTACTCAAGGCTCAATGACCCATTACTTTAATGAAATGTCTTTTAACAAATTAAAGTTTATTGGTAAGACAGTTTCAGTTGTAACACCTCAAACGAGAGCGTGGTATTTAGCTAACAATAAAAAACGAGGTGACATTCATACACAGATAATTCAGCAGTTAGATCAAACCTGGGATTTTGCACAGTTTGATAATTGGGATTATGAAGGTAATTATAACCACATAAATCGACCTGATGGAATAGTAGATATGGTTTTTATGGTTTGGAGAAATATCGCTAATGACTACACAATAAATCAGAGAGATAGCATTTTCAACAAATTAAATATGGGTCGTTCCGCCGATTTAGGTTTAGGTTGGCCTGATGTACTGGTGGATAACGGACAGCGAAGATTGAAGATGGGTGTATTTCCAAGCGGTAATACACCGGGTGGTTCTGGTGCTTCTTTATGTGACTGGTTTATTGAAAATATGTTTCGCTTCTGCATTCACGAATATGGTCATTACTTGCAAGGCGGGAACGATCAACACGTTGGACACGGCTTTTGGGGTTTGCTTTCCGGTTGGGGAATAAAGAATTTTATCGCAAATTCTTTTGAACGATACCGCCTTGGCTGGATAAACTTAAATACTGTACCAGCATCGCCAGACCAAACAATTCAAAATGCCACTTTACCAGATTTTGTTACTACCGGTGTTGCTTACCGTTTGGTTGGAAATGCAGCTACAAATGAATATTTCTACATTGAGAATCATCAGAAGATATCATTCTGGGAAAACAATCAGATGTTTTTAAGAAGTCCTTACGGTAATGTAGAAAATGGTGTATATGTATTGAGACAAGAAAGTGCTGGACAAGACAATAAATTTATTAAATGTTTAGCAGCTGATGGCAGATGGAATTGGACAGTCAATCAACTAACACCAAATCAATGGGGTCCTGGATATCTGCTAGTATTTAAGAGGCTTGGTGCTGATAGAGTAAATGGTTATCACGATTTAGAATTTATTCCGTGGTATTGGAATAATGTTTATCAAGGAACAGCAGCAATACATTTTACTGAAAATAAAAGTGGTCAGCCTGTTTTAGATGTACGCTATTCCGGTGATGGTAAAGACGCATTTAGGCTTGGTTACAACGAAGTTTGGTCTCCATTCAGCAATCCAAGTTCACAGAGAGCGAATAAAACTGCTACACCATTTGGCTTTAAACTAAACAGCATTACTAATGGTGTTTATTCATTAGATATTTTTGTTGGAACATCATTAAATGCTCCTCCATCAAAACCAACTGGACTTATTGTAAGTGCAAATTCAATGTATCAAGCTGTTTTAAATTGGTCACCCAATATTGAAACAGATATGCAGTATTCTGGTAAGTACAAGATATATCGAGGTGACAGTCCAGATGGAAACGAGCCAACATATTTTGGTTTAGTTGCTACAATAAATGCTTATAATGGCACAACACCAGTAAGCAGCTGGACGGATGGTGATGTTTATGTTGGCTTTGGTTCTGCTAAATTATATTATAGAATAACCGCTATTGATAATGGCAATGCAGAATCAACACCATCATTATCTGATTGGATAAATTGGGATCGTGCTTTGCAGAAGCAATCACAAAATAATCTTATAGAAAACTATAGTTTAAGCCAAAACTATCCGAATCCATTCAATCCTATAACAAATATTGTTTATCAACTTCCAAAGAGTGGATTAGTTCAATTGAAAGTTTATGATCTACTTGGAAGTGAAGTAACTGTTCTTGTAAACGAATTAAAATCAGAAGGAGCATATTCAGTTAGTTTTGATGCAAGTTATTTACCTTCGGGTGTTTATATATACTCGCTTAGAGTAAATGACTTTGTTCAGAATAACAAAATGACATTGTTGAAGTAAACTGTTACAAAAACTAAGGGCAAGTAGTGGCATAGCCATCCCTTTGGGAAAATGCTTGCCCTAAAATTTTAGAGCGTAAGTATAACCCGCCAATCAAGCGGACGCCATTTTCGCATTCGTCATTTTAGTAATTACTGGCTTTGTAGTACCGTGTAGAGGTTCTTGTTCAAAGTTGTACTGCTAAATAAATTTTTAATAAATAAAAAGTTGTTAGTATTGCTCTGCGCTTCGGTTCTGGGGCGCCGCTTATCGGCAACGCCGTTATACTTACTCACTTAGAGAAAAGGTAACGGAAATGAAAAATAAAAAATACTTATATACATCCGGTTTTACTTAAGGCTATGATATTAAAAATTCCAGAAAAACTTTAACAATTTTCTAAGGACATAAAAATGAAAAAATTAATACTATTATTAATATTATTACCAATCGTAATGCTTCCTCAGGAAAGATATATAGGAGAATTGCGGATTAATTTAGTTAATTGCAGAGGTTCAGTTAATATTACTTTTACCTTAACAGGCATAGGTGCTAGGTGGGATGAAAACTATAATCTAACAGAGGATTATGCAACAGCCTCTGATGTTGTTTCTAGCTGTACTGGTTATGCAGCATTCGATCACATTTTAGACCCTTCAACAGTAAACGATACTTTTGCTGTTGGTCTGTATAAAATAAGTGCAGTCGAAAATGGTGTTGAACAGGCATATCTTTACTGCGATTGGCGAACTTCAGACTGGCGTGCATCACTAGATGTAACATTTAATTATGATGTTACTAATAAACATTTTAAAAATTCTGCAAACACACAAATCATAGATCTTAGCTATCAAACGCTCTGGGATCTTACATCTAACTTACTGGAAACTTCAGGTTTGGAAGATTATTGGGACAATTGCTTAGCAGTATTCAATAATGGAGATGATCATCCCAAATTTGCTTTTGGTTCTTATCCTCAGAATTTGGGTATTTATGAATACAGAATATATAGAGACTATGGAGGTTGGGAGCTTCTTGCTACTTTAGACGAGGATGAATTCACTTATGTTGATGAAACACTATCTTTGACTCAACCGGGGGGACAAGCGGGAACTGATGTTTATTATTATGTTAAGGGTGTTTATACAGAAAACCCGCCAAACCCAATAGAAACCTCAGCTTCAAATACAGTTATAGTAAATGTTCCTGGAGACGATATCGATAAAAAATCTGTTTCAAATAATTATTTTGATGACCAGAGATATAATCCTTCTCAAAATTATCCTAATCCATTTAATCCCACCACAATTATAATCTATTCATTACCAGTTTCGGGTCAGGTAACTCTCAAGGTTTTTGATATCTTAGGAAGAAAAGTTGCTGAACTTGTAAACGAGCATAAAGAAGCTGGAACACATACAATTAAATTCGATGCTTCAAACCTTACCAGTGGAATATATCTTTATCAGATTAAAGCTGGTGTTTATTCCGAAACAAGAAAATTAATTTTACAGAAGTAAAAATGATCAATGAAAGATTGTCCTTCCTTTGGGGCAATCTTTCATATTTTAAGTAAATATTAGGAGTAGATTATGATAAAGAATATTTTATTATCAATTTTACTGGCAACCTCGGTTTACACACAGCAGCAAACAGATATCCCCTGGCCAACTCTTGCAAATACAGATTGGCCAATGATAAAGCACGATCCACAGTTTACAGGTAGATCCCCATACAAAGGACCACAAACACCAAATATAGTCTGGACAGTTGATATGCCTTATGGAATCTTTTCAGGACCTGTAATCGGTAAAGATAATAACTTATACTTTGGGTCATATTATGTTTTTGGAGATTATTTTTATTCATATACTGCTGATGGTAATTTTAACTGGGAATATGAAACAGGAAGCGGACGAGCAACACAAGCTGGAATTTTGATTGATTCAGGCAATACAATTTATTTTGGTTCGCGCGACAGTTGCCTTTATGCTTTAAATCCTAACGGTACATTTAAATGGAAGTATAAAACTTCTGCTTCTATTTTTCAAGAAGTAATTCCTAATATTGATTTAGAGGGTAATATATATATAACAAATAGCAAAGGAGAATTATATTCTATTAGACCTAATGGTACTCTTAACTGGAATATATCTTATGAAAATGGATTCGGCAGCGGATCACCAGTGATTTCTCCAGATGGTAATACAATTTATATTTCAGGAAGGGACTCAAATTTATTTGCTTTAAATCTTGATAGTAGTCTAAAATGGAAATTCAGTTGCGAGCAAATAATAAGAGGATCAATGGTAGATTCTTATGGGAATATATATTGTACCTCTGGGCAGTATTTATATTCCATTAATCAAAATGGGAATTTAAACTGGAACTATTATTTGTTTGGTAGTCCCATCGCAATACCAACTATTGATAAAAATGGTAATATTTATACTATTGCCTGGGATACAACTTGCTGTCCTTATTACCCTGAATTAATCTCTCTCAGATACGATGGAACATTTAGATGGAAATATTTATTTAATGAAGTAGAAGGTGACCAATTTGAGCAACCTCTGATTTGTGATTCTGAAGGTACTGTTTATGTGGGGTCCACATTTGGCTATAACTATTATGCTATTTCAAGTGATGGAAATCTTAAATGGAAATTATCGTTAATTGCAGACGAGCAACAGGTAGATAATACCGGCGCAATTGCAAAAGATGGTACACTATACTTAGGCGTTCATCATATTTCTCTTAATCATACTCAAATTAAAACTTTGATTGCTATTAGAGATACTGGTACTGTTTCTGTAAATGAAAGCGACTCTTATGTATCAGATTATTCTCTATCACAAAACTTTCCTAATCCATTTAATCCAACAACAACAATCTCATATCAAATAAAAGAGGAAGGTTTAGTTCAACTTAAAGTTTATGACATCTTAGGAAAAGAAATAGCAACATTATTGAATAAAGAACAGACACAAGGTAATTACACAATTAAATTTAATGGCAGTAATTTACCAAGTGGAGTTTATGTGTATTCATTAAGCGTAAATGGTTTCAATGAAAATAGAAAGATGATTTTATTGAAATAACGACGCAAGTATAACACGCCAATCAAGCGGACGCCCTTTTCGTACTTGGCATTTGTGTAATTATTGGCTTTGTTCTTCCGTATAAAGTTTCTTGTTCAAAGTTGTTCTATTAGATAACTGTTTTTAAAACTATTGGCAGTTGTTATTTAAGTGGCATCGCTTTCCGTTAGCTAATGGATGGGCGACGGGTTATCGGCAACATCGCTACTCTGCAAATAGTCTTTTAATTTTATGTAGAATTCTTTAAACATCTGCCCGTTACGATGTTCATTAATGTATGAGATACTTGACCGACTTGAGATTTTCTTCTGTAAACCCACATGACTTGCATTCCCTGTCATTGATCTGAGTCCGATACTGATGTCTCTGACAGAATGTGCCATAGCAAAATGGCATAATAACATAGACACCAGATGCGTCCAGTTATTTATTCCTTTTGAGTGTTTATCAGTCTTATACTTTTTTCCTGTTGCATTAAAAATTGAGCGTGGCAGTATGTGAAGTATTTGAGAAAAAAGAGTTACAATTACCATAGACTACATCGTACAATTTTGTGTTTGTTAAACAAATTTACGGTTTTGGTTAAATACCCGACCTTTTCGGGGTAGTTTTTTTATCGTTTTGTACGGTTGTGAAAAATATCAGGTTTTTTGTTTTTTCTTTTTTGCGGCGGGAAACAAAATATTATTAAGTATTAATCGGTAACCCGGGGAATTTTTATGCAGTTTTAATTCAGTCGGTGGGTCACCTACTGCATGCTGGTAATCTTCGGGGTCGTGACCACCATAAAATGTAAAGGTTCCCCTGCCAAAATTACCATGTAAATATTTAACCTGATCCGTACCATTTCTTTCAGCCATTACTATAACGGAATTTTTAATCGTTTTTCGTCTGAACATTGTAGTCTGCCCCATAAATCCACGAATAACATTCGCATGATTTTGTGTCAGCATAGTTGGTACAGGATCATATTTTGCAGAGAAATCGAACAAGGTAAAATAATCGTTTTCCTGGTCGAGAATTTCCGTTGGTTGAATATCTATATCGCTATATTCATATACATAGGGATTCATTTCTAATTTAAAGTTTTCGAATGCCAATGTATTTCCCATATCAAGTTTATCTTCGGCATCTCTGTCAGCGGCATCACCATCAAACATTCTTTCACAAATATCAGTACCAATTGCGGCAAGTGCAATATCATAAGAATCTGTAGCTGAGCACATAGCAAAAAGAAACCCACCATTACCAATAAAGTTTTTAATTGAAACCGCAACTGCCCTCATCATTTCAGAAACTTTTTTATACCCTAATCTTTTCGCATCTGCTTCATACCGCATCTGTTGTTCAATATACCATTGAGCATTACTGAAACTTGCATAAAATTTACCATATTGTCCTGTAAAATCCTCATGATGGAGGTGCAACCAATCATACTCCGAAAGTTTTCCCGAAAGAACTTCTTCATTCCAAAACTTCGTGTAGGGAATGTTGGCATATTCAAGAGCAAGAGTAACTGCGTCATCCCATGGGGCAAATCCGGGAGGCACATAAACAGCAATTTTGGGTGGCTTTTCAAGACGAATTACCTCAGTGTTATTATTTTCCGATTGTACCTCGGCATATAATGAAGCTGATTCACTTGCAGAAATAGTTGTGAAATATATTCCCTCGAGCCGGCATTCTGAAGCAATAAGATCTGAATAATCAATCAGGAATGAGCCTCCCCTGTAATTGAGGAGCCAGTCTGCTTTGAGATTTTTTTCTAAAGCACGGTATGTCACCCCATACGCCTTAAGATGGTCAGTTTGTGAAAGATCCATGGGGATAAGAATTTTGGACTGAGGTTGTAACATACTAAATGATAGTATTAACCACAGAGGCAAAACAAACCGTGTTTCGAACTTCATACGAAAAACAGTCAGAATAATCTAAGCGAATTTCCGCTTCGATTCAATATAGATCGGCTCTGCTCCATGCTCAACAACATCTTTTGTGATAATACACTTCTCTATGTTTTTCTTTTCGGGTAAACCGAACATTATATCAAGCATAAAATCTTCAACGATAGAGCGAAGGGCACGGGCACCGGTTTTTCTTTCAATTGCTCTTTTAACTATCGAATTTAGCGCTAAAGGATCAAATTCCAGATCGATACCATCGATACTAAAAATCTTTTTATACTGTTTTAGAATGGCATTCTTGGGCTGAGTGAGTATATTCTTTAAAGCCTCTTCAGAAAGTGAATGCAGAGGAGCTATAACTGGAATTCTACCAATTAATTCAGGAATTAACCCAAATCGAAGTAAATCCTCCGGCTGAACCATTGATATAAGTTCATCATCGGAATATTCTTTATCACCGGAGACCTCCGAACCAAAACCCATTTTATTTTTATTTATCCTTGAAGCAATTAACTTTTCTATACCCTCAAAAGCCCCGCCAACTATAAAGAGAATATTTTTTGTGTTTAAATAAATAAGTCCCTGCTCGGGATGTTTTCTGCCGCCTTTTGGTGGGACACCGGCAATTGTACCTTCAAGGATTTTCAGTAGTGCCTGCTGTACACCTTCACCGCTCACATCTCGTGTTATACTTACATTATCACTTTTTCTGGCAATTTTATCAATCTCATCAATATAAACTATACCTCGTTGAGCCCGTTCTACATTATAATCAGCATTTTGTAATAAATGAACAAGAACTGTTTCTACATCATCACCTACATATCCGGCTTCGGTAATAGTAGTTGCATCGGCAATAGCAAAAGGAACATCCAGTATGCGGGAGAGTGTCTGAGCCAATAGAGTTTTACCTGTTCCGGTTGGGCCGAGTAATAAAATATTACTCTTTTCAATCTCTACATCCTCCAATTCAAAAAAATTCGATTTACTGTTTATCCGTTTATAGTGGTTGTAAACGGCGACCGATAAAATCTTTTTTGCTCTTTCCTGCCCTATTACATGCTGATCAAGAATCTCCGAGATAGCTTTAGGAGTAATAATTTCCATTTTTTTCGGTTTTGGCGAAGAGTATGCAGGTATATTATTTTTTAATATATCTACGCTACTACCAACACAAATATCACAAATATAGACATCCGGTCCGGCAATCAGACTACTTACCTCGTTGGATGGACGACCACAAAAGGAGCATTTCACATCCTTTGGATTATTCTTTTTACTCATATAGTTTTATTTACTGTTTCTTCCATTAATTTTTGTAACTCTTCTCTTACCTGTTCAGAGTAAATAGATGACGGATAATCGATAAGAAAAGTTTCGTACATTTTTTTTGCTTCCCTGCTGTTTTTCAACCCAAAGTTTACTACTCTGCAGGAATAAAAATAAATTTTATCCGTAAAAATATTATTTTTTTCTTTAATAATGCCATCACAAAAGGCTAATGCCTCAGGATATTTATTCAAAGCTATTAATATTTCAATAGTTTTTAATTCTATCTCGCTCTTAAGGTAGAAATTTTGTGGATGAACCACTACTTTTTGCACATCAGTTAGTGCCTTCGTTAAATCACCACGGAATATAAGTTTTAATATTTCAACATAACCAGCTAAACCGGAGGAGTCAAAACCTGCTGTGTTAAGAAGAAGAGTATAGCTGATAGCGTCATTTGTTTTATCATCTTCCCCTTTCATACTTAATTGGGAAAACAGTTTTTTTGCAGTGGTAAAATTATTTTTTAACATTGTAAATAATGCATTAAAATAAAGCGCTTCGTTTTTATCCGAAGGTGAACTGTACACAGCCTCAGATAACAAGGTATTATAATAAATAGCTGAATCAATTTGCCCATTAATGATATACAATTCTCTAAACGCTTTCAATGCATCTATATAGAAACGGGATAATGGAAAAAGAGTAACTACTTTTTTTAGTTCAGCTATTGCTACGGTATAATTACCTGTCTTAAGATAAATACTTCCTTTTCTGTAAATAGCTTCAACTGCACTTTCAGTATAGGGAGATTTTTGCTCAATTTCATCATATAATTCAATAATTCTCTTGTATTTCTCTAACGGGAAAATTTTAGGAATTGTGATTGGTTTCCATAAAGAGGAGCTGTCTTTATAAATATCATCTATTTTTGCTTCTTCTGCTCTGCAATAATAAATTCTTGCAGCAGCCCCAATTTGTGAGGCGGAATATAAATCATAGATATAACGAAATACCTCAGCGGCAAATTGAAATTGATTCCTGTTATACAATTTCTGTCCAAAAACAAATAGGTCTGCCCCGCTTTTTTTCTGACTGTTATCAATATCCTTGATTAGCTCAAAGGCTTTTCCGTATTCAGAATTCTCGGTATAAAGGAAAGCGAGGATATACTTAATAG
>CAYTLQ010000292.1:0-9254 GCA_964438715.1 uncultured Ignavibacteriaceae bacterium | reverse complement strand
AAACATAGATTTAGCTTAAAAGCCCTTTTATAAATTCAAATAATTTATTCAACTCCTCAGAATCAAGAGTGCTGAAAGTAGCATTAAACCCATTTCTCGAGAGTCCTGAAAGCACTACACTGCGGAATTTATTAACATCGTTAGAAGCATCAGCATTAAGCACAGTTCCTAAAGCCTTCCTGCAGTCTGATGTTGTCATTAAAAATTGTTCATAGCCGGGCTGATTTTTCCTTACCTCAATCTCAGCAACAGCTTTTTCCAGAATTGTTGTTTTATCAACTTTACTCTTAAGCAATAGATTTTTAGCTCCGCTCAATGGTATAGTGCCGGGTTGTTTTGTTCCTTCAGAAAGTTTATAGGTCGCATCAAGAGTAGCAATTTCCTGAGGTGAATCCATTGGGGCATCTGTCATAAATGTACGAACATAGCTGATTATGGCTATTCTCTCATCCGCGGGTAAGTAGTCGTAAGCAGGCATAACACCGCCTAATCCTGCCTGAAGAGTTTTATACATTTCCGCAACTTTTCTACCGTTTTTCCATCCTTCTGCAACATGGAAATTACGCGGTTTTGGATTTAACGCCACACCAGCAGGACCATCTCCTTTACCTTCTGTGCCATGACAAGAGGAACAGATTGTTACAAACGATTGCTTCCCTTTTTCGAGCATTGCCGGTGTAGGGTTTGAAATAGTTGCAATGTCCACAGCCGCAGTTACTCTCGGTTCCTGAACCGGTAACTCCGGTATAACCGAAAGAGTATCTACAAGTTTTGGTGGAATCGTATTCATCACGAGTGCATTATTATTTGAAATAAAAAACAACCCCAGCAGTACAATAAGCACTAACAAATACGGGTACAACGGTGCAATAAATGCAATCGGATTTTCGAGAAATTTTTCAGTAAGTGATTTTTTATTCATCTTGAATAATCTAATGGTTTATAACCTGAATTTTAATCCTCGTTCGAGTTTCGGATCTCCGACAGGAACAAGGTTTGTTTTCTTAGAACTGTAATAAAGAACTAAAATCAGCGCTCCTATCACTGCAGTCGGAAATGCAAATTGCAGTACAACACTGAGAATATTAAAGTTTTCTGTATGCATATTTGGCATTACAAGCCAGAAACAATCAAGAAAATGAGCAAACAAAATCCATATTGAAATAAATTTTAATTTTTTCGGATCCATCTTGGCGGGCTGTGAAAGTAAAACTGCATACGGAACAATAAAATGAACCACGACGAGAGAAAGAGAAACCACTACCCATCCACCTTCCCAACGAGAAAGGAACCAGAAAGTTTCTTCGGGAAGATTAGCGTACCAGATTAATAAATACTGAGAAAACGCAATGTAAGCCCAGAAGTTAATAAATGCAAAAAGTAAGGCTCCAAGACTGAAATAATGGTCATCAACCATTGCCGGATGTAAGTAGCCTTTTTCCCGTAGCAATATTACAGCAAAAGTTACCACAGAGAGACCCGCCAGAACCGAGCCTGAAAAATAGTAAACTCCAAAAATTGTTGAGAACCAGTGCGGCTCAAGACTCATTATCCAGTCAATTGCCGTAATAGTTATTGTTATTGCAAACACCGGAATAAAAATCGCCGAATACCTGATGTTTTTAGTTGTAAGGTTTTGGTCTTTTGTTGTATCCTGTTTACGGGAGTTTCTTATTATTAAGAAATAAAAAAGACTCCAAAGTCCAAAAACAACAAGAACACGAATGATAAAAAATGTTGTATTCAGATAAGGAGATTTTGCACTAAGTATCTTATCTTTCGCTACCTCATCCGTATGTGTCCAATGGAACAATTGCCCCATATTAAGAAGAAGAGGTATTGCAAGAATAATTAAAATCGGTATGAGACCGGCAAAGGCCTCAGAAACCCTTCTAATTGGGACGCTCCAATCGGCGCCGGTTACATATTCCAGCGCTACCAGTAACAATGCACCGATAGCAATACTCACAATAAATACAAAGGAAAGAAGATAATTGAATAAAGCATAAGTGCTGTCCACAAAAAAACTAACGGCACCAAGCCCTAAACCTATCCCAACAAGTATAAAACCAAGTTTTTGAAGGCTTTCCGGAAGCTCTTTTTTTACATAAGTAAAATTATTTTGAGACATTAGCAGCTGACTCCTTCTTAAACTCTTTAATATCATTTTCATCTGCGTTTTTGGCTTTCTGCAATGCTCTTATATACGAAACAACTGCCCATGCCTCATCACTATTGAGTTGATTTGCATAAGATGGCATTACATTTTGGCCAACCATAATTACATGATAAATATTACCATCAGCCCATTCTCTAACTTTGGCTGAGTGTAAACTTGGTGGATTAGGGAATTGACCTCGCAACCTGCTATCACCATCACCATAGTTCCCATGACATGGAGAGCAAAATGTTCTGTATTTTTTCTCACCCAAAGCCAATAAATTTTTATCAGCGATAAACGGATTAACAACCGGCACAGTAGGCTGTTTCAGACTATCGGCATATTCGTAAGGTAAAAATCCTCTGGCTACAGTCCCTTTAACAGGTTTCCGCATTGAAAACCCGTCACTAAAGAATGAGCTTGTTGATTGTACATCAAGTCTCTCCTGTTCCGACATCCAGGAAAAGGGAACCATATAAAGTAATTTATTTAGCGAAAAATATGTTACACCTGAAGTAACAAGTGCAACTACTAATAAAATTCCCAAAAAACGAGTGTCAAAAGAACTCCACTGCTCTCTTTCGGGATAGTAAATCTCCTGTACTTCGTATGCACCCAACGATCGAAGAAAATCTTTTGATTTATCTATCTCAAACATTGGATCATCAGACTCAATGCACACGCCATATTTATCCTTTGAAACGGCCTGCATATATGGGGTATCATGCAAGGGGTGTGAATTTGAAGGGAAACCGAAGAAGAAAGTAAGCATTCCAATTACTGTCGCAAGAGTAGCAAACAGAACGGTCAATTCAAATGTAACAGGAATAAATGCTGGAAGAGCAAAGAACGGTTTTCCGCCAATTATCATAGGATAATCCAGCCCCATCGTGAACCACATAAGTAATAATGCAGTTACGGTACCGGACAGACCAAATCCTAAAGTTATAAATCCAAGTTTAGAAGGTGGAAGTTTCATTGCCCTGTCCATACCATGCACCGGATACGGTGTATGAACATCATATTTTTTATAGCCGGCGTTGGCTGTGCTATTAGCCGCTTTAATTATCTCGTCCGGAGTGGAAAAGAGTCCGGCGACACCAAATAATTTATCTGTTCTTTTCATTAATGATGGTCTCCGTGATGTGATGGCTGTGCTCCATCGGCTACAGCTTTAACCTCTGCAATGGAAACTACCGGTAAAGCCTTGGTGAAGAGAAGAACTAAAGTGAAGAATAAACCAAAGCTTCCGATGAGAATACCTGTATCATATAAAGTAGGAGTATAATACCCCCAAGAACTTGGGAGAAAATCCCTATGTAAAGAAGTTACGGTAATAACAAATCTTTCGAACCACATTCCAACATTCACAAGTATGGCAATTATCAACATAGCCGGAATGTTGCGTCTGATTTTCCGAACCCAGAAAAATTGTGGAAAAATAACATTGCAACTTACCATAATCCAATAAGCCCAGGCATACGGACCGAAGGCTCGATTAATAAACACAAATGTTTCAGTTGGTATTCCGCTGTACCAAGCTATAAAAAATTCCATTCCATAAGCATACCCAACCATCATACCGGTTGCCAGAATAACTTTGTTCATTTTATCAAAGTGGTCAAGAGTAATGATATGCTCGAGGTTGAAAACCTTTCTTACAAAAATTAATACGGTTACCACCATGGCAAATCCGGAAAAAATTGCACCTGCAACGAAGTACGGCGGAAAGATAGTTGCATGCCAACCCGGTAATATGGAAACTGCAAAGTCAAAACTCACTATCGTATGTACCGAGAGTACCAGCGGAGTTGCAAAACCTGCGAGAAGCATATAAGCTTTCTCATAATGTTGCCAGTTACGATGTGAATGCCTCCAGCCAAGAGAAAAGATAGAATAAATTACTTTTTTTATTCCTGCGGAGGTACGGTCTCTCATGGTAGCGAAATCAGGGATAAGACCTACATACCAGAAAACGAGTGACACAGTAAAATATGTCGAGACTGCGAAAACATCCCAGAGCAATGGTGAAGTGAAATTCACCCAAAGGCTATGTTGATTAGGATATGGTAAAAGATAACCATCCAACCAGGGACGACCGGTGTGAATTGTTGGGAACAAGGCTGCGCACATAACTGCAAAGATTGTCATAGCCTCGGCAAATCGGGCAAT
Organism: uncultured Ignavibacteriaceae bacterium; assembly: GCA_964438715.1. GTDB lineage: Bacteria > Bacteroidota > Ignavibacteria > Ignavibacteriales > Ignavibacteriaceae > CAYTLQ01. The sequence continues at coordinate 4,921 of CAYTLQ010000292.1, read as the reverse complement.
TCCGGTACGCCATTTTTGACGAAGGAGAAACAAAATTGCAGATATAAGTGTTCCGGCATGACCAATACCAACCCAAAACACAAAGTTAACAATATCAAAAGCCCAACCTATTGGCTGATTGTTTCCCCAAAGACCGGTTCCATAATAAAATGTCAATGCGAGGCAAACAGCGCCAAAAAGTAAAAGCGTACCGGTGATACTTATGGCAATAAAAAATTTCTTATCGGGTTTTTCGCTCATTGGTTTAGCAATGAGGTCCTCGATTTGCTGCAGCGTTAACCGCCCTTCAACAACAGGCAGTTCACGCGAGTAATCAATATTCACTTACACTTCCTCCGAATGAGTATTTCTGAGTTTGGCAATATAGGTAACATTGGGGCGTATGTTAAGCTCTTCAAGCACAACATATCCCAACTCATGGTCGCGCAACTTCGCCACTTTGGAATTTTTATCATTAAGATTTCCAAAAACAATAGCATCCGTTCCACACGCATCCTGGCAGGCGGTTGTTATTCCGGCGCCGGTAAATGTTTCACCTTTCTGAGTAGCAACAGCTCTTCCATCAGAAATTCTGTGTACGCAAAATGTACATTTTTCCATAACACCACGCGAACGGATTGTTACTTCAGGGTTTGCCGCCAGCGCCATAGATGGAGCTTCGTAAACGCCATCAGCAAATTGGTTGCGGAAATTATAAAAATTAAACCTGCGTACCTTGTAAGGGCAGTTATTAGAACAGTAACGGGTACCGACACATCTGTTATAAACCATTTGATTTAATCCATCAGGACTATGGTTGGTCGCTACAACAGGGCATACATTTTCACAAGGCGCCTGATCACAATGCTGACATAGCATCGGCTGAGTGCTAACCTTTGGATTTTCCGGAGTACCGGAATAATAACGATCAACCCGTAGCCAGTGCATTTCTCTTCCGATTCTTACCTGCTCCTTGCCAACTACCGGGATATTGTTCTCAACATTGCAGGCTATTATACATTCTCCACACCCTGTACATTTATTGAGATCAATGGACATACCCCATTTAACCTCATTATACTCAAATTCAGTGTACATATTTACGGGCTCATGTTTTTTACCAGAATGCAGGAAATGTTTATCGGCTAAGTACTTTGCAACTGTACCCTCACGAATAATTTCTCTGGTTCGATGGAGGTCTTTTACCATTTCATCATCATAAGAATGATGATCCTGTGTTGAGGATAAAGTATAACTGCCTGAAACCTTTGATATAGTAACTCCGGAAATAAAAAATGGCGAAGCGCTGTTCAAATGAACAAAATCATTAACATTTGTTCCTACCTGAACTGCCACAACAGGTCCATTTACTCGTCCATAACCAGCCTCAACCCATACTACATTATCGGCTGACCCGGGTTGAACCAGTACCGGTAGGGTCTTTTTCTTTCCGCCTGCGGAAATCTCAATTACATCATTAGTTTTAACACCTATTTTCTTTGCGGTCTTTTCTGAAATTGCCGCATAATTGTCCCAGGTAACTTTTGATACCGGATGAGGAAGTTCCTGAAGCCAACCATTATTTGCAAAACGACCATCTTTCAGGGAATAACTCTCGCTTACAACCAATACCATTCCTTTACCTGATGCATTCGTAAGTCCTGCAAGTGCCGATGCACTTGCGGAAAGAGTAGCAGAAGTTACATTTTTTTCAACAATAAATCCGTCGTGTAGAGCAGAGTTCCAGAATTTTTCAAAATTGGCTACAGGACTTACTACGGAATAAACAGCAGACTGCCAGTTATTCTTTAAGTATTGATGATAAATGTTCTCTGTGTATGAAGCTGCATCAGCCTTTGTCCAGACTAAAATGACCGCTTCCTTTTGCCGGGTATCGTACAATGGAGAAATTACAGGTTGCTGTAATCCATTAACTCCCGTCCGTGTTTTAACATCACCCCATGATTCGAAATCATGATTCAATGGGAGAACATAATTACACAATACCGATGTTTCATTCTCAAATTCTGAAAGAGAAATTCTGGTCTCAACTTTCTTTAATGCTTCAGCATAACCAAGCTGAGCCGGGAAGGTAAATACGGGATTAGTATTTACATGAAGCACCACAGCAACACCACCGGCTTTCATTTTCTGAACCAGATTAGCCAAATCCTGAGTGCTTGTTTCGGGTAAAAGTGAAACGAAAGAACTGTTGGTGTATAACCGTGTATTTCCAAGTACATCATTCAGGGCAAGTACCGCTATCTGTGTGTTTTCGTCGAGAATTTTGCCACCATAAACAACACCCGCGCCTTTATTAGCAATTAAGTCCGCTACCAGCAGTTCCAATGTCTTAACAGGCAATGAGTGTTCTTTTGCAAAAGCTTCAAGAGAATAGGATGCCGATGCCGAAGCAAGTGCTCCCACAAGGCTTCCTTCTCCAGCACCTTTTTTGACAACTATCTCATTAATAAGCGACATTACGAACTCGAACTGATTATTTGGAGCAAGTGGGATGCGATAATCAGAATTCATACCTGTCAGGGAAAGTGCACCTTCAATTACATAGAGCCGACTGAAATTCTTCAAATCTTCAACATTTCTGGTTGTTGCATATAGTCGGTTTTGTTCTACACTATTTCCATCTTTACCTAAAAAATCACCCTCAAGAGAAAGTATAACCTTGGCCTTATCCCATGCTATAACAGGACGCGGGGAATTGCCGTATAATTTCACCCAGGCAGAGTTACCGGCGCTGTTATTGAATTGTTCGTACTGATAAACCTTAGCAGTTGGATATGCAGTTTGAAATTCATCAAGAACTTTTTTAAATGTTGGTGAAATTACAGTTCCTGTAATTATTGCAATTTCTTTAGAACCAACAGATTTTAATTTAGCAATTATACTTTGATCGGCTTTATTCCAGGTGGTTTCATTGAGTGAACCACCGTTTTTCACCATTGGTTTGGTGAGTCGTGCCGGGTCATACAGATTAAGTACATGAGCCTGCCCGATAGAACAAATTTTTCCTTTGTTTATTGGATGTTCAGGATTTCCATCAACTTTAATTGGACGGCCTTCTCTTGTTTTAATCAGAATGCCACAGCCATTGGAACAAGCTGTACAACTGGATGCATAATAATTCGGTTTACCAAGAGTTATTTCTTCAGGTTTTCTGTTGTAAGGAACTATTTCGCCCTTGTCTCTATAATCGGAGCAACCTGCGCCGGCCAGAGCCGCTGAAGCTCCCAGTAATGCAAGAAATTTTCTGCGCGAAATTCCTGACAAATCTTTTGATGGGTCAAAGTCATCTTTTACTCCATCCCTGAATTCATTATGCTGATTTTTTATAGTTTCCGGATCTCTGTATAATTCTTCAAAACTACGCCAGTAATGCGGATCCGGCTGTTGGTCATTTTTCTGATTTGATGGATTCATCTGCTCAGCCATTAATTATCACCTCGGTTTTCTCTTTTCACTGCATGCGGGTTGATCTTCACTTTTGGTACATTTACCTTTGGTGAGAAATAATTTACTATGTTACCGCCTAATTTTTGCAAAAAAATCCCTGCAGCAGCAATACCTGATAGTTGAATAAAATTCTTTCTTGTAAATAGAGTTTTTTTCTCCATAACCAATCCTTTTTAGCGGTGGCAAGCCCAGCAATAATCGGGGCCCTTTTTGGGATTCTTTAAGTATGGCATCTTAGCTTCGGGATTTCTGTGGCATTCAAGACATGCGCCCATAGTAAACGGATTCACCTGAGCAACTTTTTCCATCTGCGCAACATCTCCGTGGCACGATGCACATTCAATACCCTTATTAACATGAACACTATGGTTAAAATAAGCATAGTCAGGTACTTTGTGTATCCTCTTCCATGGAAGCAAAGTACCCTTGTTGTAATATTGTGTTAGTTTAATAATCTGAGGTCTGTCTTTTCTTGCCACACTATGACAATTCATACATGTAGCTACCTGTGGAATTCCGGCATGGCGTGATTTTTCAACTTCTGTGTGGCAATATTGGCAATCAATTCCCATCTGGCCGGCATGTAGTGCATGCGAAAATGCTATCGGCTGGTCCGGTGCATACCCAACTCCATCGCGTTCAGCTCTGGAAAGAAAGTATGTGAGAGTAAAGGAAAGTATTACTACAAATATGGTAAGCGGTAAACGGATTCTCAGCAGATAATCCAAAAAACTATTTGACATTATTTACCTTTGTGAAAAAGTACGACAAATCTTTTCGACTTTTTTAATAATTCTTGAAATGAAGGAAGATCAACCAAATAGGAATTTTACCTCTTAATAAAATTCCTTATCAATCTTTCAAACTTATAAAAGATGGGCTATAAAAGCAAAATAAAAATTACTAAAATGGTAATCTTAACATTAAAGTTTCGTTAATAATAGGTTCACTTGAAAAAAAGGTGGCAAAAGAATAGATTTTAGTGGAAAAAAGGAGAGAAAAATATGAAAGCGGAACAATTCATTGGAAAGTTTTTACCCCCCGGTACATTAGAAGACTTTGAGATAACAAATTTTTATGAAGAAGGAAGCACTGAAGATTTCGGAGAGGTTTATCATATCGAACTAACAGAAAAGAACAAAATTCCAACGGGATTTGAAGGGAAACGAATGAGACAGAAAGGATATCGTGTAAAGAGGATACTGGATTTTCCGATACGAGGCAGAAAAACAGTGCTTGAGTACAGGCGGAGGAAATGGAAGATAGAAGGAGAGCCGGGCATATATCTGCGACCGATGGAGATAAATGCAGAAGGAGTGAAACTCAGCAGAGAGTTTGCATTTTTTTTTAGCGAAGAAAATCGGGAGTAAAGCAATAAGCATACACGAAATCGCAGAGACATACCGGCTGAAGGGCAGTACACTCTATAAACAGTACCGTGACAGAATAAGCGACAACCATAGATATATAC
>CAYTLQ010000291.1:0-11264 GCA_964438715.1 uncultured Ignavibacteriaceae bacterium | reverse complement strand
CTATATCGCTGGAACTAGGAGGGAATGATGCAATGATTGTTTGTAGGGATGCAGACCTGAAGAGAGCAGTTGGAGGTGCTTTATGGGCTGGATTTTCGAACTCGGGACAGTCTTGCGGCGGCGTTGAACGGATCTATGTTGACAGATTTATTTATAAAGAGTTTGTAGATTTGCTGAAAGCCGAAGCCGCAAAGCTTCGAATTGGTGAGGATAAAGATTTTATGACCGATATAGGTTGTATGACTACTCAATCTCAACTCGATAAAGTTAAAGAACATATTCAGGATGCTGAAAACAAGGGCGGTCAAATTTTTACAGTTGACATAACAGGCAATGATAAAGGCAAAGGACTCTTCCATCCATTGGTCATAATTGAAAATGTTAATACTTCGATGGTAACAATAAATGAAGAAACATTCGGTCCCGTAATTGCGGTTGATGTGTTTGATTCCATTGATGAAGCCATTGCGAAAACAAATAACTCCGATTTGGGATTAACTGCATCTGTCTGGTCATCTGATATTAAAAAAGCCAATAATATTGCGTCGCGCATCGAAGCAGGTACGGTTACAATCAATGACCATCTGATGAGCCACGGATTGGCGGAAACACCCTGGGGAGGATTTAAAAACTCCAGCTACGGCAGAACTCATGGAAGATTAGGACTTGAATCTATGACTCAACCTAGAGTAGTTGTTAATGATTTATTGCACTTTCTGCCAAAGAATATTTGGTGGTATCCTTATTCAAAAAAAGTTTATGACGGATTGCTTGGCGGTTTGAATTTTCTTTATGGCAGTAACATACGAAGCAGATTTGAGGGGTTTTTCAAAATTTTACCTATCTATCTGAAGTCATTTAGCAGAAAACAGGATACGGGAAATGAATGATATCGTATTGCTGGACTTTTGCCGAGTAAAAAAAATAGACGAAAAAGGTTTTGGGTTTCTTAAAAGTCTTCATTATCCCGGAGATGTATTTTTTCATTTTACACAAATAAAAAAGGAAGATTTTCTCGAAAAACTACAGAAGATGAAGAGGGGAGAGTTTATTGTGTATTTTGTTTCGCGACAGAGACAAGATGGGAAAAGAAAAGCAGAGCAGATTTGGTATTCCGTGAAGGATGTTCCAACATCGCTTATTCCATCGTTTAAAGAGAAAATTATTTCAGAGTTTAACGGTGGAAAAACAAACCTCTTTGATTTGCTGTATGTGTTTGATGAATTGAGACAGTTGGATACTCTATCGAGTGCAGAAATTGAAACTGTACTTCGATCATCGAAGATCAGGTCTTTACCCACAACAATACTACCATATTTGAGTACATCAGAGTTACTCGTATTCTCGGAAATACTCGAAATTGAAAAACTGACCAATTCTTCCGCACCGCCATTCTGGTTAGAAGAAGTACAGCAGTTTATAAAAAGACGGGAAGCCGAAATATAAAAATATCGTAAGGCAGTTATTTGCCTCTTTCCGCGAAAAAACGATTCGTAAATTTGTATTATGAATAATTCTAAAATGAAAATAGCGGTGTTACTCTCCGGCGGAGTGGATAGTTCCGTCGCATTACGACTACTTAAGGATGAGGGTCATGATGTCACTGCATTTTATTTAAAGATCTGGCTTCAGGATGAGTTCTCCTTTCTTGGTGATTGTCCATGGGAAGAAGATCTGGAATATGCGCGCGGTGTTTGTAAAAATGCTGGTGTTCCTCTTGAAGTTATTCCCCTGCAGACGGAGTATTGGGAAAAAGTTGTTTCCTATACCATTCGCGAAGTGAAAGCCGGGAGAACACCAAATCCCGATATGTACTGTAATCGGCTTATAAAATTTGGCGAGTTTTATGATAAAATTGATGGATCATTTGAAAAGGTAGCATCGGGGCATTACGCGTGGCTTCGGGAAGAAAACGGAAGAAAATTATTGACACTTTCCCCCGATCCTGTTAAAGACCAGACCTATTTTCTCGCTTATATGAAAAAAGATCAGTTCGAACGCGCATTATTTCCAATAGGCAGATTTACGAAAAAGGAAATCCGGCGATTGGCAGAAAATTATAATCTGCCGAATATGGCACGCAAGGATAGTCAGGGAATTTGTTTTCTCGGACAGATTCAATTTAAAGAGTTTTTGAAATTTCATCTTGGGATAATGAAGGGCGATATTGTTGAAATAAACTCCGGTAAAAAGCTTGGTGTTCACGATGGATATTATTTTTATACAATTGGACAACGATCAGGACTGGGACTAAGCGGAGGACCTTGGTATGTTGTAAAGAAAGATGTTGAACAAAACATTGTTTACATTTCTCAACTTAAGGACATTCCGGGAATGGAAAGGGTCTCTTTCACAGTTAAGGAAATAAACTGGATTTCACCGGCTCCGGAAAATCGCCATAATATTCGTGTGAAAATCCGGCACGGCGCAAAATTCTTCAATGCATCTTTACTTTTGACGGGTGAAAATGAAGGACAGGTTACAATTGATACCCCGGAAAAAGGCATAGCTCCGGGACAGTTTGCAGTTTTTTATGAAAATGATATTTGCTTTGCCGGAGGAATTATTGCAGACTAAATAGTAGCGTATCCGAACTATAATTATGATCAATGCATTATTGTACCGGAAAATTTGCGAATAAATAATAAAACCACCGGCAGTTTACTTCTTCCGGTGGTTTATCGTTCTTTCGCTGGAGGCTGAAAGCTTAATTCGTTTTATCTTTCTTTTTCTTGTTCAGTATAATCACCTTTGTCTTTTTATCCTTTTCATCGCTGTCTTTATTCAACTCATCAAGTTTTTTTTCAGCATCTTTTCCTGTATATGTCTCAACAGAAACATCTTCATCATCATCTGTTACTATTACTACTTTCTCGGCTCCTTCTTCATCTGCCTCACCCTGCCAGTGAAATTTAAGTGAATTGTGGTCTTTAAATACTTTCATATCCTTAAGTAAAGAGTCGATATCTATGTGTGGTTTATGTTTGCCGTTCAAAAAAACAGTATCACCATTAATTATAATGGTTTTACTAAAAACGCCTGAGTCACCATCGAAGAATAAAAAAGGCTCTTTAAAGTCAAATTCATGATCCAGAATTGCCATTGGCGACTTTCTCTTCATCTTCTTAAACATTTTTTTTGCATCATCACCCTTTAATGTAACCGATCCTTTATCAGTCTTAACAATAATTTCCTGAACATCACCTTCAAGTTTTTTCAGTTGTTTTTCCGGCGAGTCCTGTGCAAACACTACCGCCGAACCAAATACAACAAGAAATAAATAAAAGTACAATTTCCGCATCTCTCATCCTTTCAAAAAAATTCTGAATAATTTTTGTTATCAGTGGTTTAGATACGGTTAGACTCTTTTTTGTTCTATCCTTCAACTTCTGTTTTTTACCATTCATCACGAAATTTTACCCGTTCTCTTTTTTCAATGCAGTAAAAGACCACATAGTAAACTAGGGTGAAACAAAGATTGGTCATGGTTAGGATAGGAATCAGTCAAGACATATCACCCATTTGAAAACAACCGGAAAAATAATGGAAAGAAATATAAAAGATTCATCAGGCTGTTACGGAATGGCCGTTAGTGTGGGAGATAATATTGGATAATCCGGTAAAAGGCAAACAGCTAAAGGCTTTAAAATACTTTTACTTTTCGGTAAATTTGAATTTTATTTCAGTTAATAAAACCAAAAGTCGATATGCGCTACCCCTTTAAAGAAATTGAAAGTAAATGGCAGAAGTTCTGGGAAGAAGAGAAAGTTTACAAAACCAATTTTGACTCTTCCGATAAGAATATTTATTCCCTCGTAATGTTCATATATCCTTCGGGGGCAAAACTACACTGCGGACACTGGTATAATTATGGACCTGCCGATAGCTGGGCAAGATTTATGAAGCTTCGGGGGTACAATGTATTTGAGCCAATGGGTTATGATGCATTTGGACTTCCTGCAGAAAATTATGCAATTAAAACGGGCGTACACCCCTACGACAGCACGATGAAAAATATTGAAGATATTCGGGAGCAGTTAAAACGGATGGGTTGTATGTACGACTGGGACGCTGAACTTATGACCTGCGTGCCCGAATATTACCGCTGGAATCAGTGGCTGTTTTTAAAGCTTTATGAACGGGGTCTTGCGTATCGTAAGAATGCACCTGTTAATTGGTGTACATCGTGTAATACTGTTTTGGCGAACGAACAAGTCGAAGCTGATGGCGTCTGTGAACGATGCGGGAGTATCGTAATTCAAAAAAACCTTACACAATGGTTCTTTAAAATTACTGCTTATGCAGAACAACTGCTTGATGGGCTTGATACAATTATTTGGCCTGAAAAAACTAAAACAATGCAGAGGAACTGGATAGGAAAGAGCACCGGCGCTGAGGTTAATTTTCGCGTATCCGGTATGGATGAAACAATAAGAGTATTTACCACCCGTCCCGATACATTGTTTGGAGTAACCTATATGGTTCTTGCACCCGAACATCCATTGGTTGATAAACTTGTTACCGATGAATACCGACAAGGTGTTGCGGAATACAGAGAGAAGATAAAAACTTTAACAGAGATTGAACGAACCTCTACGGTAAGAGAAAAAACGGGAGTGCCTCTAGGTGCATTTGCCGTTAATCCGGTAAACAATGAGAAAATACCAATATGGATTTCCGATTATGTTTTACTCACTTATGGTACCGGATGTGTTATGGCGGTACCGGCTCACGATGAGCGAGATTTTGAATTTGCAACTAAGTTCAATCTGCCCGTAAAAAAAGTAATACTTCAGCCCGGTACAGAACCGGATTCACCTCTCGAAACCGCTTATACTGAAGATGGCACGATGATAAATTCCGGTAACTATAACGGTATGGATTCGGCGGTATTTAAGGAAAAAATAATTTCTGAACTGGAGAAACAGGGAACAGGCCAGCGAAAAGTAAATTACCGCCTACGCGATTGGCTCATATCTCGACAGCGTTATTGGGGCACACCCATTCCAATAGTGCATTGTCCTGATTGTGGTGAAGTTCCAGTACCGTTTGATTCTCTTCCTGTCGAGTTGCCGTATGATGTTGCTTTCAAGCCAACAGGTGAGTCACCGCTCGCGGGTTGTGAGGATTTTATTAATACCACTTGTCCAAAATGTAGTAAACCGGCAAAACGCGATCCGGATACTATGGATACATTTGTTGATTCCTCCTGGTATTATCTGCGTTTTCTTAATCCTCACATTGAAGGAGTAATGTTCGATACTGCCCGTGCAAAAAACTGGACACCTGTTAATATGTATATTGGCGGTGCAGAGCACGCAACAATGCATCTTCTCTATGCCCGTTTTATTCATAAATTTATCAGAGATCTTGGAATGGTCGAAAGTAACGAGCCGTTTCAGACGCTTGTACATCAGGGTACAATCACCAATCAAGGCGCCAAGATGTCAAAATCGAGGGGTAATGTTGTGAACCCTGATGAATTCATCAATAAATCCGGTTCTGATGTATTCAGGCTTTATCTTATGTTTATGGGTCCGTTTGAGATGGGCGGAGACTGGAGCGATAAGGGAATTGCCGGTACAGAGAGATTTGTTATCCGTGTGTATGAATTATATAAACAGTACGAAAATAAATTCACGGGCATTCTTGTTCCCGAGCAATTTGTTATTGATACTTTAAATGATGCAGAAAAGATAGTTTACCGGAAAGTTAACCAAACCCTGCATAAATTAAATACAGAATTACAAAATCTTCGGTTTAACACTGCCATAGCTGCATTAATGGAATTGTTAAACGACATTACGAAAAATCTTACTCATTGTCGTTCTGAGCTTCAGGCATACACATTAGAAAGACTCGCAGTTATGCTTGGACCTCTTGCGCCGCATCTCGCTGAGGAATGCTGGCAGATTATAGGCAAGGAACGGTCGTTGTTCGCAAGTCCTGTATGGTTTAATGTTGATGAGAAAGCATTAATTGAAGATTCTGTTAATGTCGCAATTCAGATTAATGGAAAAATGCGTGGAACAATTACTGCACCGTTAAACGCCACAAAGGAAGAAGTAATGGCAATTGTAAATAATACCGAGAATATAAAAAAGCATCTTGAGGGAAAAGAACTAATAAAAGAAATTTTCGTAGCAAACAAAATTCTGAATCTTGTGGTAAAATAAATTCAGGCTGAATTTCATAATGGGCTGTACGGTTACTTTCGTACAGCCCAAAAATCATATCAAAAAGTATCTCGTTTTTGGTAAGAATCTAATAAAAAGAAAGTTTTTGGCAACCACATCAAAAATGTTTACACAATCTGATAGGGACCTGTTCGAAATAATAATTAATTACCTTCAATCTCCCTGCTCTTAAACCTGAAACTTCATTTGGGTTTTTCTGATCAATCCCAAAACAGGATAGTAAGGCATTTGTATTTTTTACAAATCTTGACTTTCCTGCAAGCAAATAACGGGGAACTTTGTATTCTCGACACAACAGGCATAGCGCTGTTGTACCAATTTTATTAATAAAGTATTTTTTTGTTACTACATCGCCACCGGTAAGAAACAGATCAGCATAGTTCACAAATCGGGAAGCGGCAGAGTCTTCGAACAAGAAGACTTTTATTCCTTCCTTTGCTAATTTTTTCGCCTGTAGTTCGCCCTCTCTCGCAGGATGCGATATTGTTTGGAGAACAGTTATTTCTTTACCGATTTTCTTTAAGTAACGGATAGCACCCAAGACCATTCCTGAATTGCTGTGTGTAAGTATTACAGGCTTTGGATTATTCTTTAAAGTATCAGCAAGAGCAGAATTTATCATTTCGGATTCATTTTGTATTTCCCGAAGGAAATCTTTGGTGAAAGCACAAATATCAATAGTGCTATGTTTGTCAGAATAATATACTGTATGAAGTTTATCTCTGAATGCGTAAAAAATACCGAAGAAGGGGAAGTGTTTAATACAAAGGTCAATATCTTGTAATAGTTTCTTGCTGGTAGAGGGATAATCAGGGGAGCAAATAATTTCAGTAAATTTTTTGAAGATTAGAGAAGAGCCCGACACATTATCATAAAAAAGCGATGATAACAAATTTCTCTTCACTATACACTCCGGGCGGAAAAATAATCATCACCGTTTTCTTTAGTGTGAATAAAAAGAAGTCCGGCTCGTACCATTTTAATAAGCGTTCTGGAAGCCCGGCGCTCTGAGAGGTTAGCTTTAGAGCAAAGTTCCTTAACGGTAATTGTTTCCTGTTGCTCAAGAATCTCAAAAACCTTTTTTTCAAGCTCGCCTATAGAGTATTTAATCAACCCTTTGCCGGCAGTTTCGTTTTTCATTAAGCGTACCATTTCCTTGCTGGCGAGGACACTTTTATCATTAACACGAATGTAAACCTGAGCAGACGCTGTATCGAGAGATGGTTTATAATCCTGAAGTCTGTGAGGTTTATTTTGCGATTCAGGTATGCCTGCAATAACAATCTCACAGCCATCGAGTTCTATGTATTCTATTTCTACTTCAACCGGTGGTTCACAATATTCCCTTGCCGACTGAAGAATTAATTCAGTTTCCTGTTTTTCACTTTCGACACCAACTATTTTTTTACTATCATCAATGCCAAACAGAATAAAACCACCGGATGTATTTGCGAAGGCAATTATTTCCTTTGCTATCTTTTCGGCAGAAGAGAATTTCAGTTTGAATTCACAATTGATATTTTCTCCGCCTTCTATTAAATCCAGAACAGCACGCCGTTTCATTATCACCAGGGAAGGATAATATCGGAGTAGCGTGCTCGTATAATTGCGGAGCGTCTTTGAACATAGCGGGAATTAATATCAGGCCGATGAACAAGCGGCGAGGGAATAACAGCCGCAAGTTTACTGCACTCTGATAAAGTCAATTTTCCCGGTTCTTTCCTGAAATATTCTTTTGCCGCTGCGGATATGCCGAAAATTCCGTCGCCCCACTCTATAATATTTACATATTGTGCAAGAATTGCTTTTTTCGAGATTTCTTTTTCCATCCTGAATGCAGTAATAATTTCTTTTCCTTTTCGTAACACACTCTTGTTTGTTGTATAGTACAAGTTCTTTGATAGTTGCATAGTTATCGTACTGCCGCCGCGCGCAGTTCGTTTTTTTCGCTTATTCGTTTTTATTGATGCACGAAGTTCTTTCCAGTCAACTCCCTTATGTTCAAAAAATGCGCCATCTTCCATTGCTACAATACAACGCAGTAATACAGGGTTAACATTATCAATTGATGTCCAGCTTTTTTCAGGAAAATACAATAAAGCATGCTCAATAGTTCTTTGGTCCATTAGGGAACTAAAGTAAGTGGGAAAAATTTCCAATGTTGGTATCTGGAGTCCGGGAATGCTGAAATAACCGAGAAAAAAGAGATAGAACAATATAAATTTGACTCTGTTTTTTCGGATTACAGGTAAAAGATTTTCTGAGATATAATGTAGTTCGCTACGGGTATCCATCGTTTAACTGATGCGGGACAGGTAAAATTTAATATTCAAAAACAAATATAAGTAAATAGAAGTTTCTGAAGAGCAGACTTCAGCAATGTTAACAAATAATTCACCATTAAAGCGTCTCAATTTGATTTAACACGCAGGGTAATTGAAGGGTGTACGACATTCTGAGCTAAGATTTATTTTCAATTTGCGATTAGAATCAGATAATTTTTCTCATCCGTCAGGGAATCCGTTGGCTAACGGATTAACAATCCGGAGGATCTTCGATCCAGAGGATGTCCCATCCGTTGGGGAACGGATTTAACAATCCAGAGGATTTAAAATTTTATCATACACCTAACCCTGAAAGGGTGATATTTTTATAACAACAGCTATCCTTACTTATCCTGAAAACCCTGAAAGGGTGATATAATTGTGGCATTGTCCGTTAGTCCGTTAGCTAACGGACCAACGGATCCCCTGACGGAGTGAAAAGAAATTATAATTCAACCCCGCCGGTATATTTTGTTTGTGTTGTGATAATATTATCCGGAGGATCTTCGATCCAGAGGATTTCCAATCCAGAGGATCTTCGATTTGCGATTAGATCAGTTAAATTTCGACCATTTTGTCGTACACCCGTAATTGAAATTAATAAAATAAAACAAGAGGAATTTGGTAAATTTCAGATTCAAAAATTCTTGTTTATGATTATTTATTCACTCATCTCCCGTTGAGTAGTTCACTAATATAATGACGGAACAATTTCTCGGGGTATTTAAGCAGATAATACCGGATACGCTAAGAGTACTCACCGGGCATATCCAAAATACCTCAAATAGCAGGATACACATTTCCCCGCTGCAGGGAGCATCGCGTTCTTTTCTAATATCGGAACTCCATAAAAACGAAAAGAATATAATTTTGTTACTTTCCGATGAGACAGCTGTGCTTGAAGCCTCGGCCGAGCTTTCGCTTCTGGGCTTAGGTAATGCAACTGTAACCATTACCGATTTTACTCCATCTGCAGTTCAGGAAAAACTTACAACTGTAGCCAACCATGAGCATTCAATAATCATTTCAACATATTATCTGCTCCTTTCTAAACTTCCGGATAAAAAAGAGCTTGAGAAAAATACTCTTATTATAAAAAAAGGCGATTCAATAACATATAACACACTGTTGGATTTTCTTCGTGAATTTAATTATCAATCTGAAAAATTTGTTGAGGAGCAGGGGCAATATTCCCGACGCGGATCAATAATTGATTTTTGGTCGTATAGCGATAAAACGCCCATTCGGATTGAGTTCGATGGCGATTTTATCGAATCCATTCGTTCATTTGATCCCGATAATCAGCGATCGATTCAACATGAAGAAAAAATAACACTTGCTCCCTTTATCGAAACGGTATCTGAAGAACAGTTTCCTCTATTCGGTTACCTTACAAATCCGCTGTTTATTGTTTCGGATGCAGAATTCAATTCATTTACGCGTAAAGAATTTACTTCACCGCCATTACGCGCTGTTTCGGTGAATGGCGACGATGAGGATGTATTTCCTGAAATCAGTGAGGAGAAGATCGGACTTTCAGAACCTGAAGAAAAACCCTTATTTGAGCTGGAAATAAGGGAGAAATTGTTGAGTACCTCTTCCACACGGTGGTTAATACAAAGTGAACTTATAGCCACCGGCACAGAAAGAACGGAACTTTATCTTTACCCGCCGCCTCCGGTAAACTCAAGTTACAAAATATTGTTTTCGCTTCTTGAAAATTATGTAAGTAAAAATTATCGCTGTTACATCGCAGTGGAAAATGAATTACAGAAAGAAAGATTTCGCGATTTATTCTCTGATCCGAATGTACCCTGCGGCGAATATTTTGATGAAGGAAAAATACGAATAGTGCTATTGCCCGTTAAAGAGGGATTTCTCTCACAGGCAAATAAAGTTTTGCTGTTTACCGATTACCAGATTTTCAACAAACCTTACAGAACGAGAATTGCGAAAAGGGCATTAAGTAAAAAAGCCTACCGAAAAAAACTGGAGTCGATAAAAACAGGCGATTTTGTTGTTCATGAAGATTACGGAATAGGACGCTATCAGGGGCTCGAGGCTATTAAAATCGGGGAAACTGAACAGGAGAGTATGAAGTTACTCTATGCACAGGGTGGAATTGTTTATGTAAACCTTAATTATCTTCATCTGGTTAAAAAGTTTTCCTCTAAAGAAGGTATAACACCTGCTCTTTCCACACTGGGTACCGGTGAATGGATTAACCGTAAGAAAAAAGCAAAGAAAAAAATTAAGGAAGCAGCCAGAGAATTAATTGAGCTATATGCTAAGCGTAAAATGAGTACTGGCTTTCGGTTTAACAGCGATACAGTATGGCAACGGGAACTGGAAGCGTCATTTATATATGAGGATACAGCTGATCAGGCAAGGGTAACAAAGGAAGTGAAAGAAGACATGGAGGCTGATAACCCTATGGATAGGCTTGTCTGTGGTGATGTTGGATTTGGTAAAACTGAAATTGCAGTGCGTGCCGCATTCAAAGCAGTTCAGGATGGTAAGCAGGTTGCAGTACTCGTTCCAACAACTATTCTTGCCGAACAGCATTACAATACTTTTAAGGACAGGCTTTCACAGTTTCCTGTGAAAGTGGAAGCTCTCTCCCGTTTTCAGACAAAATCTGAGCAGAAAAAAATTATTCAAGGGCTATCGGAAGGTACTGTAGATATTGTTATCGGTACTCACCGCCTGATTTCAAAAGATGTATCATTCAAAGATATAGGGC
>CAYTLQ010000290.1:0-2799 GCA_964438715.1 uncultured Ignavibacteriaceae bacterium | reverse complement strand
GTTTCCATCCGTTCAGTATTAACCTGTCAGTCAAAACATGGTGTTTGTGCTAAATGCTATGGTAGAAATTTGACAAACGGAAAGTTAGTGGAAGTTGGCGAGGCTGTTGGTGTTATTGCCGCACAGTCAATCGGTGAGCCGGGAACTCAGCTTACCCTCCGGACATTCCACCTTGGTGGTACATCATCCCGTATAGCTACACAGTCTCAGGTTGAGTCGAATGTTGAAGGACGAGTTCAATTTCACAGAATCTCTTATGTTGAGAGACCAAACGCTGATAAGATGGCTAAAATTATAACCGGGCGCCGGGGTATAATAGAAATTTATGATGATAATGATAACCTTATCAAAAAATATAATATTCCCTACGGTGCTGAACTTCTTGTAAGTGATAAACAAAAAATTACCAAGAAGCAGGTGCTCTACTTGCACGATCCATATAATGATGTTATTCTTACGGATATTGGTGGTAGGGTAAAGTATGTTGACCTTATTGAAAATGTGACAATGCAACAGAATACCGATGAGCAGACGGGACATGTTCAGAAGGTTGTAATTGAGCCAAAAGATAAAACATTTACTCCCGGAATCGTTATCGAAGCGGAAGATGGTACGCAAAAATCATTCAACCTGCCCTCAAAAGCCTTCTTATCTGTTGAAGAAGGAGAGAGTGTTTTAGCTGGTAGTATATTGGCCAAAATTAATAAACAGACCTCAAAGACCAAGGATATTACCGGTGGTCTGCCAAGAGTTACCGAACTTTTTGAGGCGAGAAGTCCGCAGGATCCTGCAATAGTTTCTGAAATCGAGGGTATTGTAAAATTTGGTCAAAAACGAAAGGGATCGAGAGAAATTATTATTCAGGCTGTTGATGGTTCTGATGAAAAGAAATATAATGTTCCATTCAGTAAGCATATTCTTGTTCAGGATGGTGATGAAATTCCTGTAGGTGAAAAAATTACCGACGGACCAATTAATCCGCATGATATTTTGAGAATTAAAGGTCCTAATGCTGTTCAGGAATACCTCGTAAATGAAATTCAGGATGTTTACCGTTTGCAGGGTGTAAAGATTAACGATAAGCACATTGAAGTTATCGTTCGCCAGATGTTGCAGAAAGTGAAAATTGTTCTCACAGGCGATACGAAATTCCTTGAAGATGACCTTGTTGATAAATTTGATTTCTTGGAGGAAAACAACAGAATGGCTGATTCGTATGTTGTTCTGGATAAAGGAGACTCAAAGTTTAAAGATGGTCAGCTTGTACAAAAAGCTAAATTACGCGAAGTTAATGCAGATCTTAAGCGTAAAAACAAGAAGCTCGTCGAGTTCCGTGAAGCAGAAACAGCAACTTTTGAGAACATTTTACTCGGAATTACTAATGCCGCACTCTCAACCGAGAGCTTTATCTCTGCCGCTTCATTCCAGGAAACTACAA
The DNA here is from genome assembly GCA_964438715.1 of uncultured Ignavibacteriaceae bacterium. Classification (GTDB taxonomy): domain Bacteria; phylum Bacteroidota; class Ignavibacteria; order Ignavibacteriales; family Ignavibacteriaceae; genus CAYTLQ01. The sequence continues at coordinate 1,361 of CAYTLQ010000290.1, read as the reverse complement.
AAGTGCTAACTAATGCCGCTGTTGCCGCAAAAACTGACACTTTGCGAGGCTTGAAGGAGAATGTGGTAATGGGCCGGTTAATCCCCGCCGGTACCGGATTGAGAAAATACAGATCAATTGTTGTTAAAGGGGATGAAATTGAAGAAAATACTTCACCTGAAGAGCCACAGGTGGAGCAATCTGAAGCTTAAATTGGAAATTTTTGTTGAAAACTTGACAAAAATTTACCTTTTAGTTATATTGAAAGGCTAATTTTTTTTGACTTTGAATTATTGGAGATATTTTTGCCAACCATAAATCAATTAGTGAGAAAAGGAAGAACAGTAGTTCTCCGGAAAAATAAGGCACCAGCATTAGATGCTTGTCCTCAAAAGCGTGGAGTTTGTACAAGGGTTTACACAACGACACCTAAAAAGCCGAATTCTGCACTTCGTAAAGTAGCGAGAGTTCGACTGACTAACAGCATTGAGGTAACTGCCTATATTCCGGGCGAGGGTCACAATCTTCAGGAGCACTCAATTGTTCTTATTCGTGGTGGCAGGGTTAAGGATTTACCGGGTGTTCGTTACCATATAATTCGTGGTACTCTCGATACCAACGGTGTGGAAGATCGCCGTCAGGGAAGATCAAAATATGGGGCAAAACGTCCTAAGGCGGCCGCCAGTAAATAGGTGAACAGGATATGAGAAAGAAAAGAGCAGAAAAAAGATATATAAAGCCGGATCCAAAGTTTAATGATTTGGTGGTGGCAAAGTTTGTTAATTCGATAATGTATGATGGAAAAAAATCAAAAGCCCGTGGAATAGTTTATAAAGCTTTTGATATTATTCAGGAAAAAACGAATAAACCCGGTTATGAGGTTTTCAAAAAGGCGATTAGTAATGTTCAGCCAATGATTGAAGTTCGTAGTCGCAGAGTCGGTGGAGCAACTTATCAGGTTCCTATGGAAGTTCGCCCGGAAAGAAGGCTTGCTCTGGCATTTCGTTGGATTAAAAATTACTCCCGTGATCGTAATGATAAATCAATGGCTGTTAAGCTCGCAAATGAATTGATTGCTGCCTCAAATGGTGAAGGTAATGCAATGAAGAAAAAGGATGATACCCACAAAATGGCAGAAGCAAACAAAGCTTTTGCTCACTTTAAGTGGTAATGATAGTATAAATAGAATTTGAAAAGATGTCTAATAATATCCCTATAAGTAGAGTTCGCAATATCGGTATTATGGCCCACATTGATGCGGGCAAAACAACTACTACCGAACGCATTTTATTTTACACCGGTCGTTTGCATCGCATTGGCGAGGTTCATGATGGCGCTGCAACAATGGACTGGATGGAACAGGAAAAAGAGCGCGGAATTAC
>CAYTLQ010000289.1:0-4172 GCA_964438715.1 uncultured Ignavibacteriaceae bacterium | reverse complement strand
TACTCCGTTGTGTGTTTATAGCCGCCTAATTTCGCCGTAAGTTCGAGGTTTGTTTTTGCATTATGCTTATTATCATCTTCTTCAATAACAAGATTATTCAGAAACCCAAAATGTAACTTACCCCCTCTCAGGTAATGTACTCCCGCCCTGAATTTTGCCCCTGCAAGAAATTGTATCAGGTTATATTCTTTTCGGTTTGAAGGATACACATTAATAGACGCATCATATTTTCCTCGGAGACTAAGGACAAACAGCAGTGATTTTAACGGACCCATTTTCAAAAAATCGAAATAAAAGACATGGGATAATAAACCCGTTCGAGAATAAATATCTTCCACTCCCTTGTACATCACTACTGCATCAATCTGCGCTTTTGGGTAGTGCTCGCGTAACTCCTGCAAAGCCGGAGTAAACATAAGAGCATCTCCTATGCCTGAAAGTGCAAAAACTAAAATTCTATTCATAAATAAAAAACGGATCACAGTTCAACCATGATCCGTTCTGAAGTAAGTTTTATCTAATTATTTTTTTATCGTATCGGGTGTAACAGACTGATTTGAGAGCAGTTTAAATCTCTCAATCTGTCCCTTTAAAGCCTCATCCTGTGGATAAAGTACCTGTAAACGATTGAGAATGCCAAGCGCCTTTTTGTATTCTTTCTGTGTTTCATATATTTCTAACAATAATCTATATGGATTATAGTATGATGAAACATCTCTGGGATTTTCTTCGATTTTCTGTAATGCAGTTTTTTCAACCTCTTTTGCAAGTTCATTATACTGCCTCGTAGCGCCTGCGGAATTATATAACGATGCAATATCAAAAAGAAGACGATAGTCGAGCGGAAGAATTTTTCTCGGCAACTTAGTTTCCATGAGGTCGAGTGTTTGTACGCAATCATTATTTCTTCCGACATTCTGGTAATACAGCGCTAAGCGAATAAAGGCATTGCGATAATTCTGGGAGAGGCGTGTATGATTCTCATCAAAGAAAATTGTTGAGTCATTCATACCACGGAAATTGAATCCCGGTTTATAGGTAAGCGAAGTATTTACAGTGTTTGTATAAACCTGTTGTCTCATCACTTCTTCATTGATAAATTCAACTCCCGGCTGACGCTTATCGGGAACAACGCGGAAAGCCATACCCTCCATACGAAGAAAATCCTGCAATCCTATTTTGCTATCTTCAGTACAGGTAACAGCAAAATATATCGGACGATCCCAAAGGTTGGACTCAACAATTTCTTTGACCATGAGATCCTGTACCCTTACAGCTTTAATATCGCCGTATTGTGCGGTATTTGCCATAGTGAAGGTTACTTTGCCGGTTTTTATGATCGTAGAGTCTTTCACGCCAAATTTTTTGATAACCTCCTGAGAGACAGGTAAATTTACCACCTGCGTTTCCCACTGTATTGGCTGTATTCTCTCTATCATTTCATCTGTGAGACGCATCTTAACCTTCTGAGCGCCATACGGCTCAAGATTCTTTAGTTGCAGTATATACCATGGTGTATTTAACAGGCTAAGATTTGCAATCCTGATGTCTCTCCGGACACCGGCTACATCTTGCAAATACCAAAGCGGAAAAGTATCATTATCACCATTTGTAAACAATATTGCATTTGGTGCGCAACTCTGTAAAAGATTATAGGAATAATCCCATGGAACATAATTTCTTGAACGGTCATGGGTAAAATAGTTTGCCTGAACCATTCTGACAGGAACAAACAGAACACCAAATGCCAACACAGTATATGTAACTGCAGGTACCAGAGATTTATTTTTCAGTTTCTCTTCTACGAAATCAATAATTCCTCTGATTGCAATCCCAATCCACATTGAGAAAACAAAGAACGCTCCGACATAGAAATAATCTCGCTCGCGTGGTTGTGGCTGTTGTTGATTCTGATAGAATGCCGTGAGATACCCCATGAAAATAAACAATACCATAAAGATCGCCGCCATTTTCCAATCTTTTCGGAAATGGAAGTAAATTCCGATTAATCCAAGAATTAACGGAATACCAAACAGGGAATCTTTCGCTTCCCCTGCAAAACTGATATTCAAAATCTTACCCGGGAAAAAATTTGCCACAGAATTAAACGGCCAGACATTCACACCGGCATCCTGAATCCAGGACTCACGACCCGCATAATTCCATAACCAGTAACGAGTCATCATGTGGTTCATCTGGTATTTCCACCAAAAATCTGCATCGCTTGTGTAATTTTGATAAACCACCAACTGGTGAGGCTCAGAGGCGAATCTCCTCTTAAAAGTTGGGAAATCACCATACTGCTCACGGTTGAGATATGAGACCAATTCGTGGAAATCATCAGGTTGGTTTTCATTCATCGGCGGATCCATATTTGCACGAATGATTACCAAAGCATAAGTAGAGAAGCCCAGAATTATAAAAACGGCCGAAAGACCTGCTAAATGAAGAGTAGGCTTTTTCTCTTTTACTGAATAGTAAACCAAATACGCAAGTGCTCCAAGAATGAGAAGAAGAATAAATGTTGCGATAAATATATCGTCTCCTCCGATTTCCGCCATGAGTTTTGGAATATACTTTACTACTCCGGGATAAGTTACAAAGAGTGCTATTCCACCAATAGTCAGTGGAAGATAAACCGAATTCCTGTGAAAAATCTTTTTCCAGAAAATTGCCATGAAAAGCACACTGACAACTGCAATTATCATCTTGAACCGATTGTCAAAACTCTGATATTCTTCCATTGTTGGCGGTGCATCCGATTTCTGTCCGGTCCAAAGAAAGAAGGATACAACAAGAGCCAATGCAATATGACCGAGCAAAATATATCCTGATTTCAAAAGAGCGTCTTCATCATCAACATATTTTCTGAACATGATAATCATAACTACTGAAATAATTGCAAGCACACTCATAAGGTGTACTGCGGTCGATAACCCGATCAGATAAGCAATCATGAGAATATATTTCTCGTTGTCTTTATTGTCGGCTTTTTCATTCCAAAGTATCATCAGATATACAATTGCAGCTAAAAGGAATGTCGATAATGCATAAACTTCCGCTTCTACGCCATTAAACCAGAAAGTGTCGCTAAAAGAAAATGAAAGCGCACCAATCGCGGCTGAAAGGTAAGTTCCAACTGCATCGAGCATGCTCTTAGGTTCTTTCCCCCGGTAATTTTCAATTACTTTCACCGCAATAAGGTAGAGAAATAACACAGAGAATGCGCTGGACAAAACTGAGATGTAATTCATTCTCAGGGCAAGATCGCCGGCAATAGGCAGAAGTGAAAATATTCTACCGAGAATAAGAAAGAACGGGGTACCGGGAGGATGTGGTACCTGCAATGAATATGACGCTGCGAGGAACTCGCCGCAATCCCAAAAAGAAACGGTGGGTTGCACGGTAAGTGCAAGAACAACCAGTGAAATCAAAAAAACGAGCCCACCGGTAATTTGGTACAACCGCTTAAAAGTCATAATCTCCTCTAATGAATCGGTTTGATTAATATGGAATGTTATTTTTTAAAAATCGAATCAAGGTCGGGCTTTGGCCGTTCCCGATAATATTTCTCGTAAAGTGCTCTCAGCCGTTGCATAGAAAGCGTATCAAATTCTTCTTCATCAATATGCCTTTTCATCAATATTTTAAAAGCCTCTTTGTCCTGAAAACTCATTGAGCGTTCAAAATTCTTTAGACCATCCAAAAGCTTTTTTTGTTCTCTAAGAGACATCAGAAATTCCTGAAAAAGTTTAACTTATAAAAATACTCATAATCACCTGTAAAAAAAACCTAAAATCCGATATAGAGGCGAAAATTAAAGGAAATTTCTTATCGAAACTATGAATTTTCATTTGAGTTAGACATTGATAAAAGATTTTTGCTTGAGGGGTGAATTTTTGGGTCATTAAGAACACAGTATTTTCCTTATTCTCCTCTATTCGACAGACTAATCCCCCAAGTTTTATAAATCAATGTTTTTGGTCTCAGAGTAAAAGGTAGTTTCGTTTTATAATCGTAAAGGCAACGGACTTAAATGCAACCGGTAATACGCCTCGGTAAATATCTGAATGTTCTTGACCGGCGCTGCTATCTGGAGTATCATATATCGTGCGTGATACACTAACTTACCGGCCAACTTTAGCAATTGATATCGTAATGTTCGTACTGTC
>CAYTLQ010000288.1:0-3143 GCA_964438715.1 uncultured Ignavibacteriaceae bacterium | reverse complement strand
ATTTTCGCCTCTATATCGGATTTTAGGTAAAGTTGCTACCAGCATTGTAAAAATTTGATTATTTGCTTAAAAACTTATTTTTTTATAGTTTAAATCATTTATCCAAAATAAGACTACAATTTACCTGAATTAATTCCTGATTATAATCTTGAACAGGAGACTGGTTACAGATACATAAACCAAATTTGCACTATATTGCTTTATCAGAGACTCCTTATTCGCATTTCGATTAAACTATGGAAAATATTGATTTAACCTTTCGGCTAAACCACTACAAGAAAGAAATATCGTCTTTAATTCAAAAGGCAAGGGAAGAAGAACATTCTCCCGCATCACAAAATTCCGGTTCTGTAGAGGAGACTCTTGATAAAATAAACAGCTTACTCGGATTAGTTATTCAGGAGGTTGAGCGTATTCAGTTTTATTTGCGAAAGGCAGATAAAACTTTTAATAACGAAAAAGAAATTGATGGTGTCAGTCTCGATTTCCGTTCACTTGTCGATTCATCCCCCGATATTATTTTCAGACTCTCTTCAACAGGTAAATTATTATACATCAGCCCCTCTGTAAAAGATTATCTTGGGTATTCACCCGGGGAAATTATTGGCACATCATTTACAAGTTATGTAAATAAAAGTGAACTTCCGATTTTTTATGGAGTTCTCTCAAAGTTTTTCAAAGAGAAAAGGATAAAGAACTTTACTGCAAATCTTGTCCATAAAGATGGATATCTGGTACCAATTGAAATCAATGGACAAATGCTCAAAATAGGGGACAAATACATTGGTCAGGGAACCATCAGGGATATCTCCGATCGGATTAAAGCTGAAGAAAGCCTTAAGGCGGCCGAAAATTTGTTTAAAGAGGTTTGGGAAAAATCCAACGATGGAATGCGGATAATTGATGAAAATGGAATAGTAACATTATGTAATCAGGCTTTTGCAGATTTATTTGATATGGAAAGACGCGAAATTGAAGGGAAATTATTTACCATCGTTTATGCCAGAGAGGACAGACAACATATTCTCAATTCCTTCAAACAAAACTTCAAAGAGAATAAGTTTAAATATAAAATGGAAACGACTTTAAGGATTTGGAATGAAAAGTCGATGTTTTTTGAGATTACGAATTCCGTCCTAAGAACACTTGATAATAAAAAACTTGTTCTTTCCATTTTTCGCGACAGAACCATTCGCCGGAAGCAAGAGCAACAATTACAAAGCAGAGAAAAAATGTTGCACGGCGTTGCACAGGCGTCTAACATATTACTTGCTGAACCGGATTTTGATAAAGCTGTTAACAATGCACTGAAAATACTCCTCGATACAACTGAAGTGGATCGTGTTTATATCTTCTATAATAACCGAAATGAAAATACCGGTGAAATGGAGATGCTTGAAATGTACGAGGTAGTAAAATCAAATATCGATTCACAACTTGACTCTTTTCAGAGTAACCCTATACCTTATTCCCGATTTCGGTCTTTAGATCTTTATGAAAAACTGGCTGGGGGCGAAATTTTAAGTTTTTCAATCGATGAATTACCGCCGCAACAACGGAGCGCTTTTGTTGACGCAAATTTAAAGTCAATCTTAATAGCTCCTATTAAAATTGAAGGTGAATTCTGGGGATTTATTGGGTTCGACTCAGTTTCTCAGGTTCGATTCTGGAATGATAGTGAGAGGTCGGTTCTTGCCGCAATTGCAGCGGGGATTGGCGGATCAATTCACAGGAAAAAATCTAATGATTCTCTTGAAGCAAAAAATAAAGAGCTTGATCAGGCATTAATTCAGGCTAATGCCGCTGCAAAAGCTAAGAGTGAATTTTTAGCTCTTATGAGCCATGAAATCAGAACACCAATGAACGGTGTAATTGGTATGACAGGGCTTCTTCTTGACTCCAATTTAACTAAGGAGCAGAGGGAGTTCACTGAAACTATTCGGGTGAGCGGTGAGCAATTATTAGTCATCATAAACGACATTCTCGACTTCTCCAAAATCGAATCCGAAAAAATGGAGTTGGAAAAACAACCCTTTGAGCTAAGGCAGTGTATTGAGGATACGCTTGATTTACTTGGGTCAAAAGCCGCTGAAAAAGGGTTGGATTTATTATACCTTATCAAGGAGCCTTGCCCTGTTACAATCATGGGTGATGTTACCAGATTACGACAGGTTTTGACGAACCTCATTGGAAATGCGATAAAGTTTACTGCTAAAGGGGAAGTATTCGTTTCAGTTTCCGCAACCAAACTTGAAGGAAAATTATACGAAATTAAGTTTTCAGTAAAAGATACCGGTATTGGCATACCTGGTGATAAACTGAACAAATTATTTCAACCTTTTACACAGGTGGACTCATCAACTTCGAGAATTTACGGAGGAACGGGTTTAGGACTCGTAATCAGCAAGCGTCTTACCGAAATGATGGGCGGTACTATGAGAGTAGAAAGTACCTTTGGTGAGGGCTCAACATTTATATTTACCATTTTAGCGGAATCTGCCCCAACACAGAAAAAAGAAACTTATAGTGGAATCCTTCCCGATTTGAAAGGAAAGCGCTTGTTAATTGTTGATGACAATGAAACTAACAGGAAAATACTGAATCTTCAGGCGAAAAGTTGGGGAATGATTCCAACAGAATTTCATAAACCTGTTGATGCTTTGAAGGCACTTCTTGCAGGAGAAAAATTTGATGTAGGAATTCTTGATTATCAGATGCCGGAAATGGATGGGATGGAATTGACGAGAAACATTCGTGCCCTTGCGCAGATTCAACAGTTTCCAATTATTATTCTTACTTCGCTTGGTCGAAAAGAGGACGCTAAAACTCTTGAAGAACTTAAAATTTCGAGTTTTCTTAATAAGCCTATTAAACAGTCCTTGCTGTACGAGAGTCTTATTGGGGTATTTGCAAATGCCCCTGTTCTTGTGCGTGATATGGAGAGTAAATCGAAACTCGATGCAAAGTTAGGAGAGCGATATCCACTTCGGATTTTACTTGCAGAAGATAATACTGTAAACCAGCGTGTTGCACTCAGAATTTTCGAGCGAATCGGTTATCGGGCTGATGTTGCTGCCAATGGTCAGGAAGTTATTGATGCCCTTGAGGTAATTAAATATGACATCATCTTTATGGATGTACAC
>CAYTLQ010000287.1:0-13256 GCA_964438715.1 uncultured Ignavibacteriaceae bacterium | reverse complement strand
GGTTATCTATTGTCGGATATTTACATAAGGTTGGCAAATGTTTCTACAAATCTTAAGGACTTTCAATCTGCTGAAAAATATTTTAAGTATGCTCTCAACGAATTAAAAAATATCGGTGATTATCAATCAAGAATTCAGGTACTTTCTGAGTATGGGGAATTTCTTCTGGAAAAAGGGAAGGTCACTGAAGCCGGTACTATATTCAAAGAACTTCAACAATCGCGAATCACAGAAACTGTACCTCGTGCAAAATATGAAAAATTACTTTTTCAGTTCAGATTTCTGAGTTCGGAGTTAGCTTATTCTGATTTGCTTCCGGCTGTAATAAAAAAGTTGAAGCAATACGCTGATCTGACTCATATTTCGGAAGAAAAAATAGAAATCTACCACGAACTAGGAAAATTTTATACGAAGATAGGAATTCACCAACTAGCTGAGTATTACTTAACCAGCGCTGTAAATCTGACATTCGAAAATTCATTTTCAATTTTTTCAATACCGAAGTTGCAAATTTATTATAACTCTTTACATCAGAATGTTACCAATTCACTGATGTATTTTTACATTGATGAAAAAAAATATGAGCAGGCTTTTGAAGTTTTGGAACTTTATCGTTCAAGGAACAATTTGCAAAATCTGTCAAACACAATATTTCGAAAGTCAGGTTTAACTGAGGGAGATCTTGAGAAATTGTACACCTATGAATGGCTGAAACGAAATCAAATTTCAGATACAATAATCCTCTCTAATGATGTTATTAAGCAATTTGAATCATTTAAAGATAATTTCTTATTTAAAGATTCGGTAAATAGGAAAAATTCTAATTCAGAAGTCACATTTATAAGTTATTTCATTGAGAAAGATCAATCAATTTCAATATTCATTCAAAAAGAATATGGAATGAATTATATTAAAACGGGAGTGAGATATGATTCTATAAAAACTGATTTAGAACACACTGCTGTAATATATGACACCGCACGGACTCCTAAATATATTAATGCAGATATATTTTCATTTAATCTTAATGCCGCAAACAATTTATATAATAAACTTTTTTTACCGATTGAGAAAACACAATATTTAACAAAAAAAATTGTTATTTCATTGCCACCAGAATTACAAAAATTGTCTTTTGATTTTTTTGTTACTAACTTGTCAAAAAATCATGGAGGGTATGAATATCAAAACGCAAAATATTTGGTAGAACAGTATGAAATATCTTATGCCCCATCCTTTCGAATTTATCAATTATTAAATTCACGAAATAAGAAATATTCGACAAAAACTCTGATTATTGGCGATCCCGCGTTTAATAACCGTTCGGAATTATTTGCGGAAAGAAGGGGATTACTGGATGATAAAATATCTCTCCCACGCAATGTACCATTACAGCAATTACGATATTCCGGTGAAGAGGTTAATATCATTCAAAGTCGATTCCAGAACTATGCAGTTTACACAGGAATTTCGGCAACAGAGTCGAACTTTAAAAATCACTCAGAAAATTCAGCAATTATTCATATTTCCTCTCATAGTTGGCTGATTGGTGGACAACCGGTAATATTCTTTTCGAATATTTTTGATGCTGAAAATGACGGCTCACTAGAATTGAATGAAGTCGCAGATTTGAAACTCAATTCAAATCTGGTTGTTCTCAGTTCTTGCAATTCAGGTTTAGGCATTGAAGATAAGTCGGAGGGAATCCTCGGAATGTCAAAAGCATTTTTTGAGGCGGGTGCGAATAATGTTATTGTAACTCTATGGGAAGTGAGTGATAAGCATACGGCGCTATTTATGGAGAAATTCTATTCTTATCTCAGTGAGGTTAGAAGCCCGGCAAAAGCTCTTCAACTTGCAAAAATATCATTCATGAAGGAGATTTCTCCAAACCCATTTTATTGGGCCGGGTTCGTATTGGTAGGAGGAGGTAATGAAATAGATACGGCATATAAAAATGATTTGGCTCCATTTCTGTATGCACTTCTTTTGATTTTTATTTTTGCCTCTGTACTTATCATATTCAGAAAACCAAGTATAACATTGCCTACATACTTCAGATAAAAAACAAAATTATTCCTTTCACCGCAATGAAATAATCTTGAAAACTTCTTTTTAGTCAGCTTTTCAATATGTATCTTTAAAGTTTAAAATCTTTAAAAATATGTTAAAAAGTATGACAGGGTTTGGGAAATCATTTGTTGATCTCCCCCCTTATCGTTTTGATATTGAAGTTAAAAGTGTAAATAACAGATTTCTTGAAATGTCTCTGAAAATTCCCTCATCATTGCAGGATAGGGAATATGATTTCAGGGAACTTATTCGTAAAAATGTAATGCGGGGCAAGATTTATCTCGTCATTACAATTAAAAGCTCAGGACAGGTTGAATCACCTATTCAGTTTAATAGTACAAGGGTGAGTGCTCTTATCGATACTCTTTATGAGTTGAGGCAAAAATATAAAATCAAGGAAAATGTTAAAATATCTCATTTGCTTGCATATAAAGATATTCTTACATCCGATATAGAGGGTCTTGACGAGAATAAATTTGAAATCTTAAAATCCGGCGTTGCGGAAGCCCTTCAAAATCTTGAGAAGATGAAAAAAGCTGAAGGTGCTGAATTAAAAAAAGATCTACTACAACGATTAGCAGTAATCGAATCTGCTCTATCGGATATTGAAAATATCTATCATTCAGATGTTCAACAACATTTGGAAAGATTACGGGAAAAGGTAAAAGAATTACTAAGAGATATTGCTCCATTTAATGAACGGTTAGAAACAGAACTCGCTATAAATGCTGAAAAAGTAGATATCACAGAAGAATGCGTTAGATTAAAAAGCCACATAAAGTATTTTTTACAGGCATTGCAGGAGGAATCTGAACCCGGCAGAAAGCTTAATTTTCTTTGTCAGGAATTAAACAGAGAAGCCAACACTATAGCATCGAAATCAATATCTACAGAAGTCTCTTATAAATCTGTTATTATCAAAGAAGAAATTGAACGAATTCGAGAACAGGTGCAGAATATTGAATAGTTCGCAAAATCGGGAAAAAAGAGGTAAAATAATCGTAGTTTCTGCACCAAGTGGTACCGGAAAAACTACAATTTTAAAGAAATTTCTAGCCCAAAATAAGGATTACAAATTTTCTGTAAGTTACACCACGAGAGCTAAAAGGGATAATGAAACTAACGGGGTGGAATACTTTTTTATTACAGAACAGGAATTTCTTAGAAAAATTGAGTCGGGAGATTTCCTTGAATGGGAGAAAGTATATGATTATTATTACGGAACTGATAAAAATCTTGTTGAATTATCAGTCTCAAAAGGCGATAATATTCTTATCGAAGTAGATGTAAAGGGAGCATTATCTATAAAAAAACTATTTCCGGAAGCAATTTTGGTTTTTATTGAGCCCCCAAGTATGGAAGAGTTGAAGAGGCGTCTTATAAACAGAAAAACGGAAAATGAATTAGATTTATCAAAAAGGCTCAACAGAGCCGAAATGGAAATGAAGGAACGCGATAAGTTTACCTATATCATTTGTAACGAACAAGTGGATAAAACTTTAGAAGAACTACAGAGTTTATTAAATAACATAACTGAAAGGAATGAATAATGCCAGTAACAGCAATAGATTTACGGGAAATTGACAAATATGCATCAAATGTTTATGAAGCAATTATCGTTGCAGGTCGTCGTGCGAGACAAATTAATGAGCAAATGAAATTGCAATATAATCAGATGTCTTCTACACTCGATCCGATGAACACGGATGACGATAGTGAAGATTTTAATAATCCGGATCAGGTCAAAATATCTTTGGAATTTGAAAAACAACCCAAACCGCATATACAGGCTCTCAATCAACTGCTCGAGGGTAAACTTAAGTATGAGTTTAAAAAATAATGCCATCGAGCCCTGATACTCTCTCAGGTAAAAAGATATTACTCGGAATAAGTGGTGGTATTGCGGCATATAAAATACCACTACTTATCCGGGAAATGAAAAAGCGTGGAGCTGAAGTGAGAGTTGTTGCCACGCAATCTGCATTACAATTTGTTACTAAACTTACTCTTGAAACTGTTTCCGGTAGTTCTGTAGTTACATCGATTTTTCCGGATGATACTACTTCACAACCCGGTACCTGGCATATAAATCTGGCGCTCTGGGCAGATTTATTTCTCATAGCACCGGCAACAATGAACAGTATCGCAAAATTTCGTGCCGGTTTGGCTGATGATGCTCTTTCTGCGCTATTTCTTGCAAAGCGTTGTAAAACAATAATTTGTCCCTCTGCAGATGAGGATATGTATAGCAATCCGATATCACAGGATAACATTCAATACTTACGAAAGCTTGGAAACTATATTCTTGAAGCCGAAAAAGGGTCATTAGCAAGTGGGCTTGAAGGAATTGGACGCCTTCCTGAAATTACTAAGATACTTGATTCAGTAAATACTGTCTTGTCAGGTTATACTACCGACTTGTTAGGCAAAAGGATACTTGTTACAGCCGGTCCTACATTTGAAGATATTGATCCGGTTCGATTTATTGGAAACAGGTCTAGTGGTAAAATGGGAGCAAATATTGCTAAAGCCGCTCATTTAAGGGGAGCAGAGGTTACTCTTATCGGCGGTCCGGTATCTTTTGATATATATCCTGAAATAAAGTTTATTGGTGTAAGGTCAGCTATCGAAATGCAAAATGCAATTAAGAATACAATAGCTGATTGCGATATTCTGATTATGTCTGCCGCAGTTGCCGACTATAGACCATTAATACGATCGGATAAAAAAATAAAGAAATCAGAAAATGATTTGAACCTTGTATTAACAGAAAATCCAGATATTCTTAAAGAAATTTCTGATTCGAAAATAACTAAAGTCGGTTTTGCCCTTGAAACACATAACGAAATTGTTAATGCAAAGCAGAAACTTTTAACAAAAAACTTAGACTTTATTATTCTTAATTCTATGAATGATGAAGGAGCCGGATTTGAATACGATACAAATAAAGTATCAATATTTTCAAAAGAAAAGGTTGTCGAACTCCCTCTCCTTACTAAATTTCAGACAGCTCATAAAATTCTAGATATAATTTTTTCCTGAGGACGGGATGTCAAAAACACATCCATTACGGACAATTCTTGAATTCCAAAGAGAACTTTTTGGTGATAATCTTTTCATCCCCAAAATAGAATTTGTTGTTAATGAAAAGCCATTAGCTGAGATGCCAAAAAATGGGCCATCTTCAGTTGCTGAACCGGTAACTTTCTATGATCAAAATTCAAAAAGAAATGTTGACGAAATGAAAAAGAAAATGTGGCAACAATCAACCACACTCGAAGAATTAGAAACTTTAATTTCCGGTTGTTTGAACTGTCAATTAGGAAAAACAAGAAACCGATTTGTTTTCGGTAAAGGGAATCCGAATGCCGATATTTTGTTGATTGGAGAAGGTCCGGGCGCTGAAGAGGATTTAAAGGGTGAACCATTTGTCGGTAGAGCGGGACAGTTGCTTACCGATATACTAAAGGCTATAAATCTGACCCGGGAAGAAGTATATATAGCAAATATTGTGAAATGCCGACCCCCTCAGAACAGAGCTCCATTTCCTGAAGAAATTGATTGTTGTCTTCCTTATCTCGATAAGCAAATTGAATTAATTTCACCGAAGCTTATTCTTTGCCTTGGAGCAACTGCCGTTTATGGTTTATTGAAAAGAAAAGAAGCGTTAGGTAAGTTACGCGGAGAAATTTATGAATTTGGTAACAGCAAAGTAATGGTTACTTATCATCCGGCTGCGTTGTTGAGGAATCCTGCACTTAAAAGAGGATGTTGGGAAGATGTACAAAAATTCAGGGCGTTATACGATGAAATTAAAAATAAGGCTGTCAGATGATTTCTGATGATATGTCTCAATTGCCCGTGAAGGGTAATAAAATTAGTGGCGCACTTGTTCCTAGCGCACCGGAGGTTGAAAAAATTGTATTGGGTGGAATGCTTATCGACTCAACTGCTGTTTCAAAGGGTGTACAATTATTAAAAAAGTCTTCTTTCGCAAACAATCTGCATAGGTTGATTTTTGAGGCAATTGTAAATCTTTTTAATAATAACTCTGAAGTTGATCCGATAACAGTTAATGCGGAAATAAAGCGTCTCAACTCAACGAAAGATGATCATTTAACATATATTGCAGAACTTGCAATGGATGTAGGTTCTGCCGCAAATTTCGAGTATTACGCCCGGATTCTTCTTGAAAAATCTATTTTACGGGATTTGATAGCAACCTGCACAGAAATCATTTCTCATGCCAGACAGGAAAAAGATGATGCGCTCAGTATTCTCGATAAAGCCGAAGGTAAAATTTTCGAGATTACTGAAGCCCACATGAAAAAATCATTTTTCGATCTGAAGAGTGTTGTGCAGGATACAATGGAGCTAATAGATGCCCTGCACACAAAAGATTATAAAAAATTTGCTCTCCCAACCGGCTATTACCAACTTGATGAAATGTTGGGAGGATTTCAACAATCTGATTTAATTATTCTTGCGGCCCGACCATCTATGGGAAAAACTGCCCTCGCACTAAGTCTCGCAAGAAATATTGCTGTAATGAATCAGGCTCCAATTGGATTTTTTAGTCTTGAAATGTCAAAAGAACAACTTGTTATGCGTCTTTTATGCGCAGAGGCTTATATAAACGCTCACGATGTTAGAACGGGAAGATTGGCATTGGAGGAATCAAAAAAATTAGCCAGTGCTGCAGCAAGACTAAGTCAGGCTCCAATGCTTATTGATGATGCTCCGGCTCAAACTGTGCTGGAAATACGGGCAAAAGCCCGGCGACTGAAAGTAGAAAAAAACATTTCTATGATTATGATCGATTACCTTCAATTGATGCAAGGACCGGGTAATAGCGAATCCAGAGAACGCGAAATTTCCCATATCTCCAGATCATTAAAGGCATTAGCAAAAGAATTAAAAATTCCTGTTCTCGCTTTAGCGCAGTTAAATCGTGCAGTGGAGCAGAGGCAAGATAAAATTCCATTATTATCAGATCTGCGTGAATCCGGTTCAATTGAACAAGATGCTGATGTAGTTATGTTTATTCATCGTCCTGAATATTATGGAATCAAAGAGGATAAGGACAAAAATCCTACTCAAGGCACCGCAGATATTATAATTGCAAAACATAGAAATGGCCCAACCGGAGAGGTTAAACTTCGGTTCATCAAAGAATTCACCCGGTTTGAAAACCTTGAACAATTCCGATCTTACGAAAATCCGGCTCAAATAAAACCAACTAATCAGGATTTACCGTTTTGAAACATTTATTTTATTTTCTGCTTTTTTTCATATCAGACTCCTTCGGACAAATTTTCTGTACATCTTCAGATTCACTTTTACTACAACAAAAATTTCATGCTTTTTCACAAATGAATTTAGCAACTCTTCCTATGGGGGATATAATAAATAATGTTGGTAAAAGTTTTAT
Source organism: uncultured Ignavibacteriaceae bacterium (assembly GCA_964438715.1). Lineage (GTDB taxonomy): Bacteria > Bacteroidota > Ignavibacteria > Ignavibacteriales > Ignavibacteriaceae > CAYTLQ01. The sequence continues at coordinate 5,752 of CAYTLQ010000287.1, read as the reverse complement.
TGGTGTCGATTATGTTGCGCATACATTAGAAATACCGGGTGAAGAACAGCTGGTTATAAAGCTGGATGGTTTGGACTGTACTACTTTTTTAGAAACTACCCTTGCATTAAGCACATGCATTAAAAAAGGTCAAAGTGATTTTCAATCATATTGTAATGAACTTCAACAAGTTCGTTACCGTGATGGTAAAATTGATAAATATACTTCACGACTTCATTATTTTTCTGATTGGATTTACCACAATACACGCGGAGGAATTCTGCGAGATGTTACTGCCGAACTCGGTGGAAAGGAGATATCATTTAACCTCAATTGGATGAGTTCTCATCCTGAACTTTACAAACAGTTACAGGAGAACCCGGCTTTTGTTAAGGAAATTCGTAATCAGGAAAATGAGATAAATAAGCGTAAATATAGTTGGATACCCAAATCTGATGTTAAAAGAATATACTCTAAGTTAAAAAATGGAGATATAATTGCAATCACAACATCGGTTAAAGGTTTAGACATTGGTCATGTCGGATTCGTCACAATTGTCGATGGAGAACCCAGATTTCTCCATGCTCCGATAGCCGGAAGCAAAGTACAGATAACTGATACCGGCTTGTTCGATTACCTTTTACAAATCAAAAAACACACTGGCATCATTGTATTAAGGGCAGAATGAATGATAGAAAATGATTAAATATCGTATCAACTCACATCATATTTTCTTATCTGACAAATTTTACGAACAATTTTTCGACAAATTCACACTATTATGACATACTGTACATTATCAAATGAGAAAAAAATCATTCTAAGAAATGAAAAAGGAAAACAATGGATTTTCAGTTAACGGGCAAAAAAGCATTAGTCACTGCGGCAAGTAAGGGCATTGGATTTGGGATAGCAGGAGAATTACTCAAAGAAGGCTGTGAGGTAATAATTGCTTCCGGCAATGAAAGTAACCTTGGAATTGTAGCTTACGAGCTTAAAAAAGAATTTGGTAAAGAAGTTTTTTGGAAAAAATGTGACCTGAATAATCCTGAAGAAGTAAGTCAGCTTATCGGTTGGTGTAATAAATCAGTCGGAAATATTGATATTCTGGTAAATAACTGTGGTGGACCTCCTGCAGGATATTTTGAGGAGTTTGATTCTAAGGATTGGGATAATGCTTATCGGCATATTCTTAAAAGTGCAATAATACTTACAAAGGATGTTCTCCCCGGAATGAAAGAAAGACAATGGGGCAGAATTGTGAATATTACCTCTATTGCTGTAAAACAACCTTCCGAAAACCTAATTTTATCTACTGTATTTCGTCTGGGATTAACCGGAATGATGAAAACTCTTTCCACCCGATATGCTCCGTACAACATAACAATTAATAATGTAGCACCGGGTTATACATTAACTTCGAGAATTGAAGAATTGGCAGAAAAAAAGGCAAAATTAACGGGCAAAACATTAGAAACTGTATTGATAGAGATGGCTGAAGAAATACCCATGAAAAGAATGGGCTCGGTAAGTGAAATATCTGCCGCAACAGTTTTTTTATGTTCCGAAAGAGCAGGGTATATTACCGGAAATACGATACATATTGATGGTGGATTAATCAAAGGCTTCTAAAGTGACCCGTTAAGATATGGCACATTAATTGATAAATAAACAATAATTAATTGCTAATTCTTAACTATGACTGAACAAAATTCTTCTCAGTTTGCTAGTCCGGATCGTTCTCCAATAAGTGATGTTTATGCATCATTCTATCAATTCAGGGAATACGAGGACAAGAATAAAGTACTTGATGCTATTCCCGATATTGTACTAGTTTTAGATGAGAACAGACAAATAATATTTGCAAATAAAGCAGTCGAAAAAATTAATGGAGTTCCTTCAATCCATTCGATACTTGGTATTCGGCCGGGGGAACTTTTGAACTGTGTGCATTCTGATGAAAATGTGGCGGGCTGTGGAACGACGATTTTTTGCAGTACTTGTGGAGCTGTTAATGCAATACTCGAGAGTCAGGAAGGTTTTCCTGCAGAACAAGAGTGCAGAATCCTTCAAAAAAATGGTGGCGCTTTAGACTTAAAAGTCTTTGCTGTTCCTCTTACAATTTCGGGAAGATTATTTACAGTTATAACCATTGTTGATATAAGCACTGAAAAAAGAAAGAAAGCCTTTGAACGAATCTTTTTTCATGATATACTGAATATTGCAATGGGACTGCAAGGTTTTAGCGATTTATTAAATGATGCTTCAGAGCAGGAACTTCCTGAAATTTCTAGAACTCTTAATGAACTTTCCAACAGGCTTATTGATGAATTAAAGATGCAAAGGGAGATTTCAAGCGCTGAATCAGGTGAGCTTGTATTAAACATTACCAATTTTTCCAGCGGTGTGTTATTCAATAAACTGCAAATGGTGTATTCAAAACATCCCGCAAACAATGGGTCAAAAATTATAATTGATAAAAATTCTGAAGATGTTTCGATCGTAAGTGATGAGCGGATACTTTTTCGGGTTTTGGGAAATATGGTTAAAAATGCACTTGAGGCAGAAAAAGGTAATTCAGTAATCGAGCTTAATTGTAAAACTGAATCCGGATTTGTGATATTTTCAGCTAGTAATCCCCAATATATGCCGCTGTATGTTCAATTACAGATGTTTCAGCGTAGTTTTTCTACAAAAGGGGAGGGAAGAGGTCTCGGAACTTACAGCATGAAACTCTTAGGTGAAAAATACTTAAAAGGTAAAGTTTACTTTTCGTCAGTACCCGGTGACGGGACAAAATTTTTTATCAAAATTCCTCAAATCATTTAACTTAAATCTGATTGAATTACATGTATAGAATAGTGAAAGCTGAATTCCTGGCAAAAGATATAAAAAGATTTTTCATCGAAGCGCCCAAAATAGCTCAAAGAAGGAAGGCGGGACAGTTTGTTATTGTCAGAGCAACAGAGCATGGAGAAAGAATTCCTTTGACTATAGCTGACTCCGATACGAACGAAGGAACAATAACAATTATAGTTCAGGGCATTGGAAAATCGACTAAGGAAATTAATACATTAAACACGAATGACTTTTTTCATGATGTTGTTGGTCCTTTAGGCAAACCATCACACATTGAGAATTTCGGAACAGCAATCTCTATTGGTGGAGGTGTAGGTGCGGCAATTGCTTTTCCTATTGCAAAAGCACTTAAGAATGCAGGTAACGAAACTATTTCTATTGTTGGTGCCAGGACAAGAGATCTTGTAATTCTGGAAAACGAACTAAGAGAAATATCTGATACTGTTTACATAACAACAGATGATGGGAGTTATGGAGAAAAAGGTTTTGTTACTGATAAGTTGAAAAGTATCATTGAATCTGGTAAAAAAGTTGATTTCGTACTTGCGATTGGCCCGATTCCTATGATGAAAGCCGTTTCAGATGTTACAAAACCATTCGGTATTAAAACCGTTGTGAGTCTTAATCCTGTTATGGTTGACGGAACCGGTATGTGTGGGGGATGCAGGGCAACAGTAGATAATCAGACAGTTTTTGTCTGTGTTGATGGACCGGAATTCGATGCACATTTGGTAGATTTTGATATTCTCATAAAACGAAACAGAACATATAAAAAGTTTGAAGCTGAATCGCTCGAACATTATGAATGTAAATCGGAACAAATGTTAAAAGCTTTCTCTCCAATTGAATCGTAAGGTTGGCATATATGACTGAATTAACAAAAAAAGAAAGAATGAAAATCCCTCGCCAGCCAATGCCTGAGCAGGATCCTGAAATAAGAAGTAAAAACTTTAAAGAAGTAAATCTGGGCTTTACTGAAGAATTGGCGAAGATGGAGGCAAACAGATGCTTACAATGTCCTAAGCCGGTTTGTGTTGAAGGCTGTCCGGTTGGTGTTAAGATTAAAGATTTTATTGCCTTAGTTGCCCAGGGTGATTTTTTAGGTGCAGCCGCAAAAATAAAAGAAGACAATATGTTGCCTGCAATATGTGGAAGAGTTTGTCCGCAGGAGGAACAATGTGAAGTAAAATGTGTAGTCGGCAATAAAAATGAGCCTGTAGCTATCGGACGGTTAGAAAGATTTGTTGCCGATTACGAAAGAGAACATCTTGGTTTGCGGAAGGTAACAAGGAAAGAGAAAACTGGTAAAGAAGTTGCAATTATAGGTAGTGGACCTGCCGGTTTGAGTTGTGCCGGTGACCTTGCTCAAATGGGTCATGATGTAACTGTGTTTGAGGCTCTGCATGAGTTGGGAGGTGTACTCGTTTATGGAATTCCGGAATTTCGCTTACCTAAAGAAATTGTGAAAGTTGAAGTAGAGGCACTAAAAAATCTTGGTGTGGAATTTAAGACAAATGCAGTCATTGGTATGACCGACACTATAGATGATCTTTTTAATGAAGAGGGGTATGATGCTGTTTTTATAGGCGTTGGAGCCGGACTTCCTTATTTTCTTGGGATACCGGGCGAACAACTCAACGGGGTATATTCGGCAAATGAATTTTTGACGAGAGTTAATCTCATGAAAGCCTATAGATTTCCTGAATATGATACTCCTGTTTTTGACTGTAAAGATAAAAATGTTGCTGTTTTTGGGGGCGGAAATACCGCTATGGATGCAGTAAGAACTGCTAAAAGACTTGGAGCAAAAAGAGCGTGTATTCTCTATCGTCGTTCTGAAACAGAAATGCCTGCAAGAATTGAAGAAATTCATCATGCCAAACAGGAAGGAGTGGAATTTATTTTCCTTACAAATCCGCTGGAATTTTATGGAGACTCTGAAGGATGGTTGCGTGGTGTAAAATTACAGCGTATGGAACTCGGTGAACCTGATGATTCCGGTCGCCGGAGACCAATACCGGTTCAAGGATCGGAGTACACGATGGAACTGGATATGGCGGTTATTGCTATCGGAAATGGTTCAAATCCAATAATTAAAAAGACAACTCCCGATATTGCTTTTACCAAACGAGGTACAATAGCAGTTGATAGTAACACAATGAAAACCTCCCGAAAAGGGGTATTTGCGGGCGGTGATATAGTCACCGGAGGTGCGACGGTAATTCTGGCAATGGGAGCCGGGAGAACTGCCGCAAAGGCTATTAATGAGTACTTAATGTCACCCGATAAGTGGTAGTAAGAAATAATCCTGATGAATTTTGCAAAGCCCGTCTTTAACGGGCTTTTTGCATTTACCATTTATTCTTTTTTTGTATAAACATATTTTCCCTCCATTTCACCCATGGGAGTTTCTCTAAAAGAATCAATCATCAAAAGACTATCTTTAATTGACCATGTCTCTATAGACTCTATTTCGAAAACCATTCCCTGACGCTCACCGGTGATTATTGATTCTAAACGAAGTTTTTCACCTCCATCTAACCAGCGGGCATATGTTTTCATTTCTCCGAATCGATGTTGATTGATATTTTCTTTTCCATCTAAGGAGATGGTAACTACTAATGTATCTCTTTTTGTGTAAGAAGTAATGATGATTTTTGAATTATCCTGTTTTACGAGCATTAATGGAATAGCTAACATTCTTCCACTTCTGTTTGAAGTATTTTCGCTTTTACTTTCATCTAAAGACCAAAGACCTGAAAAATTGACATTTTGTGCGAAGAAATTTGTGGTTAAGAAAACAAATAAAAAAATTATGTTGCGCATATTAATTCCTAATCAAGTTATTAAAGAATTTAATTCTCTAAACCAGTTAAAGTTTCCATTTCAATGACCATTCTCCTAATAGTAAAGA
>CAYTLQ010000286.1:0-5077 GCA_964438715.1 uncultured Ignavibacteriaceae bacterium | reverse complement strand
GATATGGTAATATTGGTTTTCATTAAAAACCATCATCCCAAAGATGCAAAAAACCGAAATAAAATCTCCCGGCCAGTTTCTTCGAGCCCCGGAAAATACCTGCCGGTATATTGTTTCCTTAAATAATTTAACTTACTAATTATTTCAATTTCCCCGGATATCATATTTTGTAGAAATAATGACCATTTTAGCTACCATTTACCCCAATTATTAATCGGTTCAGTAAGAAATAATTTTTTCCAAAGATTTTCTGGCAGAATAAAGCAGTTCGTTTTTGTCATAAATCTGATGACATCTGTTTTTCACTACCCAGTTTCCATCAATCATAACATCCGTTACGGATGACGCGGTGCTTGAGTAAACAATTGAGGAATAAATTGAGGCATCGTTATTCTGTATTGGCTGACCCGGTTCGGAAAGATCCAAAAAAACCAAATCTGCTTTTTTTCCTGTTTCGATCGAACCAATCTCAGACTCTAACCCCAGCGCTTTTGCCCCTGAGATAGTTGCCATTTTAAATATTGTCTTTGCACTCATTACCCGTGGTCCATTCAGAGGTTTTTGGATCAGACCTGCTAATCTCATTTCATTAAAAGCTGAGAGAGAATTATTGCAGGGTGCACCATCAGCCCCAATTGAAACATTTATTCCTTCTTTCAAATAACGAACAACCGGAGCAATGCCCGACGCAAGTTTTAGGTTAGATGATGGACAATGCGCGACATGTACATTATCAGATTTAAGAATAGCTATTTCTTCTTCATTACAGTGCACACAGTGAGCAAATACCGAATTTTTTCCTGTAAGTCCGACACTTTGTAAAAATGCAATATTATCTTTTCCATACATCCGGCGTACTTCGGCAATTTCATTTTTATTTTCAGAAGCGTGAGTATGAAGTATTGAACCATTGTAGCTTTTTACAAGTTCACTACATTCTCTTAAAAGATCTTCAGAACAGGAGAGAGCAAATCTTGGAGCAAATGCATACTTAACGCGTCCATTTGCAGAATTGTGAAACGCATCCGCTAGTCGAACAGATTCATTGATTTCACTTTTCCGGTCAGATCGAAATTCCGGATAAAGTCCGTTTATATCTATCAGACATTTACCTGCCGCTCCCCGCATAAAAGATTTATGAAATTCCTGAAATATAACCTCCTGATGTCTCAGTGTTCCCATATCTAATATTGAGGTTGTTCCACCCATTTGCAGTTCATATAACCCTAATTGAGTAGATACACGCAAAGTTTCTGCGGTATGAGAATTTTCAAATGGAAAAATTCGTTGCTGTAACCAATCGAGTAACTCGAGGTCATCTGCCATACCACGAAACAATGTCTGACAAAGGTGAATATGGGTTTGAACAAAGCCCGGTATCAATATTTTATTCGGGAATGATAACACTTCACCGTCAAAAGCGCCAACCAGCTCATCAGTAATATTTTGAAAGACGGCAGTTATCAGGTTTTCTTCAATAACTATTCCGCCAGAACTTATGATATCATCATTTGAATTATTTGTTACAATTTTATCAGGTACGATCAGATATTTCATTGTAAGCTATTCAGGGTTTTCGGTATTGTTAAAAATGTCGTCCATTACTTCAAAAGCATAACGCAGATGGGGAATAACTATAGAGCCTCCAACAATAAGTGCGATATTGAAAGTTTCCATTAACTCCTCCTTTGTTGCACCTTCTGCAATCGATCTATCAATATGATAGAAGATACAATCATTACAACGAAGTACCATTGAGGCAACAAGTCCCATGAGTTCTTTCGTCTTCGCGTCCAGCGCTCCGGTAATATATGCCTTATTATCCAGAGCAAAAAATTTTTTATAATCCTGAAATCCTGAAGTAAGAATTCTTTCATTCATTTCAGTACGATACTTGCGGGTTTCTGATGTTGACTTTTTCATAACTGTATTATTGATGATATTATTAATGTTTGTGGAATTATAAATTTAGTCAGGAAGTACGAGACAGAATCAGAAATAATAAAGTATTTAAGTGCTGTACTTTAAAATGATTTCTTCAGCTAATTCCAGATATGCCCTTGCCCCGGCTGAATTGGCATCATACAATACAGCCGGCATTCCTGAAAATTCTGCCTCCGGTATAGAAGTACTTCTCGGGATAACTGTTTTAAAGAGGTATTTTTCAACGCTGTTCATTAGCGCGGAATGTGTCATCATCCAAGCCTTTGTTCTAGCCTCGTACATTGTTAAAAGTATCCCTTCAATACGAAGATCGTGATTATAGGTCTTTTTTATGTAATCGAGATGTTGATAGATGCGTTTAAGCGCTGTAAGTGAGAATTGCCCGGCTTTTACCGGAACAATAACTGAATTTGATGCAATAAGTACTATCGTTGTAATACCCTTTAGGTACGGCGGACAATCAATGATAATATATTCGTATTGATTGAGCGCATTGGTAAGGATATTTCTGAATAATGTTACATTTTCCGTTAAACGGGATAACCTCTCTTCAGACTGATAGGTAATATTTCCGCAAGGAATAAAATCCATAAAAGGAATTGAGGTCGAATTAATAACCTGATCAATTTTTTTTCGAAATGAAAATACATCGTAAAGATCGCCATTTTGTGTTTCATGATTAAATGCTAAATACACTGAACAAGCTCCGGAAGGGTCTGCCTCAATTAGAAGGGTTTTCTTTTCTGCAACCGCAAGGCTTGCCGCGAGATTAACAGCCGTTGTTGTTTTCCCTACGCCACCTTTCGGAACTGCTACCGAAATTATCTTTTTCTGCATTTACTGAATCACATGTATTAACGCTTTAAGCATCTGTAGTAGTTTTAAGATATTTATTCAAAATACTCCATTTTATATTAATCTCAAATCAAATATTTAATCAGGACCTCAGGCTGAACATCACGATAATAAATCAGAGTGCGTTCTTGCAAACTATGGATTTATCAACACAGAAATACTGAAATACTTTGTGCGCCCAAAATCAGTCTTTAAATTCATATTGAAATAATTAATCAAACAGATCTTATCGTTTTTTTGATTCACGGTAAAGGAAGCAACTTCATTTGCCAACCGGTAAAGTATTTAATGACATCTGTAAATAACTTCGCTTTCTGAAGACAGATAGAAACTTCTAACTCTAATGAAAATTATTTATTTCAATCGTAATGAATTATACATAATCTTTGAACTAACCCCTGAGATGATATATGTGTAGAGAACAGGGGTATATGCAGTTTACTATCTGCAAGGTTCTGGATGATTCCCTTTCTCTCCAACTTAACTTTAAAATACTTTCCGAACTATGGAAAATTCCTAAACTTTTGTATTTTTGTTTAATTATAAAGAATTAATGAAATATGGTTAAAATTTTAATTGTTGATGATGACCCGACAATGCGAAGACTTCTTTCAACAGTCATTTCCAAAGAAATCGAATGTGAAATTAAAGAAGCGCGAAATGGATTAGAGGGAATGCGCGAGGTAAAAACCTATAAACCCGATTTGGTATTTCTTGATGTAATGATGCCTTTATTCAGTGGTGAGAAAATGCTTGAACTTATGAAAACCCATGAAATTCTTAACCACACAAAGGTTATTATTCTTACTGCAAACAATACAAAGCATATAGTTAATAAGTTTCTCGAAATTGGTGTTTCAGATTTTTTCGTTAAACCGTTTAATTCCGAAGATCTGATTGCCCGGGTGAAAAAACATCTCGGAATTGTTTAGTTTTGTATGTAATAATAGTTTTATTTTTAACTTCATAAGGAATTATTAAAAAGGGATTTAATTAATTACTGATTTTCTAAATTTTTTCGTTTTGGTTCTTCCTTGTTAAAAATACTTATAATTGAAGATGAGGATGCCACCCAGCTCATCTTAAAAAAACATATCAGCAGTGCCTACGAGTGTGAGTTCAGAAGTGCAAAAAATGGTTTAATAGGATTAGAGGAGCTTCATTCCTTTAAACCGGACATTGTTTTACTTGACATCATGATGCCAGTTATGAGCGGTATTGATTTTATGGAGAAGGTTTCTTCTGTTCCTGAATTTAAATCTACTCCAATTCTCGTTCTTACCGCTGTCAGTGAATCCGAAACAGTTCGTAAAATTCTTTCAATGGGTGTTACCGAATTTATCATTAAACCGTTTGACAGAGAAAGTCTCTTACAGCGACTAAATCGGGTTATTGAGAGAATACGGCAAGGTAGAATCCGCAGGACATCGGAGTCCGGTGCTTATTCTCAGGAGTCGTTACTCATTATTGATAAACACACTCTCTACAGAGAAAAGCTAAAGAAATTTTTCAGTAATACAATTTCCACCGAGGACGCCGATTCGATCCTGACTGGTTCGAAGATGTTTAATGAGAAGCCTTTTACAATTTTATTGATTAGTGAAAGTATTTCACTTATGAATGAGACTTTTTTCGCCAGAAAAATCAGAAGTAGTCAGTCAGGTAAAGACTGTCTCATCTATTTGCTTGCTGATAATCCGCAACGGTATAAAGCAGGTGAGTTGCCTTATTTTGATGGGGTTCAAAAACGCTGGCTCGACCCTCAACAAACAGCAATCGAGTTCCTTAAAATTATTCAGGAGAAAAGGAGTAAATCTTCATCCTGAATCAATATTAGTTTTATTTATTCATTATGTTAGATTGACATTGAATTATTTCTTGTAAAGAACCAAAAAAATTATCTGAATAATGAGGGATAGAATGATTCTTAGACACTTGCGTGGAAGAATATCTTTTGATTATTTTCTACTGCCGGCAAATATTCCCGCAATAAAATATTTTTGAGTAAAGAGAAAAACTATCAGAATTGGTATTAGTGCCAACACAGAACCCGCCGCCACATAACGGTAATTACTTACAAAGGTACCCAGCAAATTATTAATCCCTAATTGAATCGTATAATTCTCCGGACTCTTTAGTACAACCAACGGCCATAAAAAGTCTCCCCAGGTACCTACAAATGTAAAAACTGCCGCTACTCCCATAGTAGGTAAAGTCATAGGCATCATAACCTTCCACCATAAACCCGATATCGAGATTCCATCCATTAACGCTGCCT
>CAYTLQ010000285.1:0-3190 GCA_964438715.1 uncultured Ignavibacteriaceae bacterium | reverse complement strand
ATTTGTCAATTAATTTTTCAGAGGTTTCCATGAGTAATATTTCTGTAGTTCGAAAAGTCGCATCCATGTATTGTATGTTTCCATAGCTAATGACTCTTCTTCGGGAAGAAAATTAATTAATCCCCTGCCCCATGGAAAATTTGTAAATGCACACCATTCTGCACTGATTATAGGCGAATGATAACGGTATTTTCTCACCCCGACGATTTCTGGGTGTTCATTCAAAGCGAAAGCAATTTCAGTTTTAAATGTAAGCCGTGTTCCTTCGAGTATGATTTTTGGCGTTAGTTTACCGGGCATTTAAATCACTTGAAATTTTACGATTATCGTTTGTCTCAAAGATAATGAGAAGAAAATTTAAAAAAGAGGACAAACAATTACATTTTGCAAAATTATGTTTTTCAATCGATAAATCTGTGTTTTTAGCACAAAGGTTTGTTTGGAATTTTGGCGGTAAAGGTGTCTGGAATTTGCACTCTTTTACGAAGAATATTTCCAAATACAAAAATTCCATGAGAACCGGCACAAAACTCATTACCCACATAGCCAAATGCGATAATTTATATCACTTCCATTCAGAGAGTATTTATGTGAAAAACAACACATTGAAAAACGAAAATTTGAATCGGGTCTTTTTTTGAATATTTTTGCCGTATGGAAACTGCACAGTCAAAAAATGTCCCGTTACCTTCATTTGTCAACTCATTGAAAGCTCTACGCGACTATCTCGGAGCCAAGTGGCAGGACACAGTGTATTTTTTCACATTTTTTTTTGATGTTATTCGTCGCATACTTTCTATGTATGGTGAAAGACACCTGGGGAAAATGGTTCTCGTGCGACAGATTCTTTACACCGGATTTGAAGCGTGGGGTATTATTCTGCTAATAGCCTTCGCTATCGGAGGGCTGATAGTACTTGAGGGTAACGCAATAATTGCAGGTTTTGGTCAAAGTAAAATATTTTATACAATTCTCGTCAGTGTCGTTACCCGCGAATTAAGTTGTTTGATAACTTCATTTATTATTATTGCAAGGTCGGGTACAGCAATTTCAACTGAATTGGGAAATATGGTAATCTCCAGTGAAATTGAAGCTTTGCTTTCATTTGGCATTTCACCGATTTCCTATCTGATAGTTCCCCGCGTTTTAGGTGTGGTAATTTCTCTTACAATCCTTTCAGTGTATTTTAATGCCTCTGCAATTCTGGGTGGGTGGATAATCTCTAATTTTTTCGTACCGATTAATTTTTTTGATTTTTTATTTTTTGTTTTTTCGGAGTTAACATTTAAAGATCTTCTATCGGGTTTCATTAAAGCAGTATCGTTTGGATTTATCATTGCACTTATATCGAGTTTTGAAGGCTTGCAGGTTTCTTACGCAAGCACCGAAGTTCCGCAAAGGACAATAAAGGCTGTGGTTCGCTCGCTTACATGGGTTATTATTTTTGATATACTTATAACAGCGTTCTTTTATCTTAGCTGATATGGATGCAAAACTCATTAATGTAACTTATAAAAGAGAGAATTATCTTATAGCCGATAATATTTCGGCTGAATTCCCCGGTAACTCATTAACAGGAATTCTTGGACCGGTTGAAGACAGAGTGTCGTATATTCTGAAGATGATCGGCGGAATAATACAACCTCTCAAAGGCGATGTTATAGTTGGCGGTGAAAACCTTTATTCAAATCCTGCAGAGGAACATCTCTCTATACGGAAGAAAATTGCTTTCGTTTTTGAGAGAGGTGGAATAATTTCCAATCTTAATATTCGTGAGAATCTGCGATTGCCGCTGGATTATGTTCGTAACGACCTTAGCGAAGAACAAAAACAAGAACTTATTGCACAGTATTTTGATCAGTTCGAAATACCACTTCGTGTCCTTGAAGAGAGGCCTGCAAGACTTCACAGGCAGTTGACAAAGCTGATACTCTTAATTCGTGCATTCATCATAAACCCCGAACTGATTTTATATGATAATCCGTTTGTCGATCTTGAAATACCTTTCAAGAAGAAAATTTTACTTCATATTCTGAAATTGAAAAATACCGGAAAAATCACTCAGATTTTTTTAGCAAATAGCGATAATCTTTTTGAAATGTCTGATAATAACTTTGTATTTTTTGGTGGTAAAATTATTGAGCAAGGCACCTGGAGTGACCTTATTCAAAGTTCTAATGTACAAACACAAAAACTTATAAAAGAATATCTTGAAATAGGCATTAATGAAACTTCGCTTTAAATACACCCAGCGTTTCGTTTCAGGGTTTCTCCTCTTATCAGCGCTCATTGTTGTTTCGGCGATTGCATTTATTATAATTAATAATAAATTTTTTGAACGGCGAATACTTTATAAAGCGAAGTTTGCCGATGCAATCGGGCTTTCACCTTCCACACCGGTATTTTTCAAAGGATTTAAAATCGGGTTAATAACTGATTTTCATCTTACAACGAGCAATATGATTGAGGCTAATTTTGAAGTTTATGAGGAATTTGAAAATAAGATCGTCATAAATTCAGCATTAATGAAAACAGTGAATCCTGTAACAAATGCCAGCGCTATTGAATTTTTACAGGGGGAGGGAGAAACCATGAAACTTTCTCCGGGAAGTCTTATCCCTGCAATAGATGTAAGCGAGGGGCGTGCTTTGCTTGAGATGAATAAGGTAAAAAAGGCTGGCGATCCGCTCAGCCAGCTTTTATCGGAGCTGGGAGAATTTGCCGCAAATCTCCGAGCGGATAATAATTCTGATAAGGGAGCAATTTTCAGGGCGTTGGTTAATGTTGCAGATGCATCGGAACATATGAAAATAATTGCAGAACGAGCAGTTTTTATTACTGAGAGCCTTCTGGCAGAAAAGTCGCCAAACAAGGGATTGCTCTTTGAAACCTTAAATAATATAAAAGACCTGACGGAAGAATTTAAGAAGACGAACGAGCTTATGAACAAAACGATAATACGAGCGGACTCTGTTCTGATGGCTTATCAAAGTCCTGATAGCCTTGGCATAAGGATGGTTGATCCTACCGGAGAAAAATTATTTAAACCGCTCAATAAGATAATGACAGATGTTTCATCACTTATTCCAAAGCTCCAATACCTGATTGATTATATGAATACGCGTACGGCTGATATGACGATAATTCTTGATGAACTCCGTACTACCATGAGGCAGGCGCAGATATCTTT
>CAYTLQ010000284.1:0-12404 GCA_964438715.1 uncultured Ignavibacteriaceae bacterium | reverse complement strand
CCGACAAGAATGGTTACTAAACCGGGTACAGGCTTGCCTGATTCGATTAATGCAGTTATAGATTGTTTTAACTCAGATTTAATTTGTTCGGAAACAGATTTTCCGTCGATAATTTTCATATCTGCTTTCAATTCACGATTGTTTAACAAAATCCGGAAAAAGTATCCGTTCAATAAAGGTGGTTTTTCCGGTTTCAGAGTCTGCTTTAATGAAGATACCACAGAGATGAACATCATTTACAGCTGTTTCATATTTCTGGGGTGTCTGATAAATAAAACGATTTATCGCCGCCTGAGTTTTCATACCTATAACCGAATCATAAGGACCGGTCATACCAACATCGGTAATAAAACCGGTTCCATTTGGAAAAATTCTTTCATCGGCAGTTTGTATATGTGTATGAGTGCCAATTACGGCAGTAACTTTTCCATCGAGATAGGACGCAAGAGCAATTTTTTCAGCAGTAGCTTCTGCATGCATATCAACAATAACAATGGATGCTACTTCTTTTAGTTTAGAAAGTACCCAGTCAGCAGATCGGAAGGGGCAGTCGATTGTAGCCATAAATGACCTTCCCTGGAGATTGATAACAGCAATACTGGTTCCTTTAACCTCAAACACATGATAACCATTACCATGAGTCCCTTTTGGATAATTCAGCGGTCGTAATGCACGGGCTTCTGTTTTCAGATAGTCCTGAGACTGGTGTTTATCCCATGTGTGATTACCTCCGGTAATAACATTAACACCAAGATTAAAGAGAATATCACCTTCTTTTTGAGTTAGTCCCTTTCCGTCTGCCGCATTTTCTCCGTTTGCTATTACCACATCAGCTTTATATTTTTGAATTAAACCAGGTAAAAAGGTTTGAACAAAATCCATACCCGGTTTTCCAATAATATCACCTATAAATAAAATATTAATTAGTGCCATATACTCCTAAATTTCAAACTAAAATATACTTAATTCGGTTTACTTCAGAAACTGACCCGCAAACTTCTATTAAAATATGAGTAACTTACAGCATATTCTTGAAACAGAGCTTAGTGACGCAACATTTGTTATAGTTGATGTGGAGACTACCGGTCTGAGAGCAGGACAAGATAGAGTAATAGAAATCGGGATGGTAAAGTTAGAAAGGGGAAGAATAACCGATATTTACAACTCGTTTATTAATCCAGGACGAAAAATTCCGCCTTTTATAACTTCATTTACCGGTATTTCTGATGAGGATGTAAAAGATGCACCATATTTTGAGGAAGTCGCCGATGAACTTATGAACTTTTTAGGTGACTCAGTCCTCGTTGGACATAATTTATCTTTCGATTACCGATTTCTTCAATCGGAGTTTTCACTTGCCGGTAAACACAGCTTCAAACCGTTACAGCTTTGCACATTGCGTTTGGCAAAAAAACTACTTCCTGAACTCCGTTCCCGAAGTTTGAAAAATGTAGCATATCATTTTAAGCTTCATCAGGAATTGGCACATCGTGCGCTTGATGATGCAAATCTGACCGCTCAAGTGCTGTTAAAATTCATTGAATTACTGAAGAGAACAGATTTCAACACAGTATCCTCAGCAATACAACTGCAGTTTGCCCCTATTTCAGGTAGAATAAAACCAACCGTTAGTCTCTCTTTGGCGGAGAGTCTTGCCTCCATTCCCAAATCACCGGGCGTATATTATTTTTTGAACAAAAAGGGTACGGTAATTTATGTTGGTAAAGCAAAGTCTCTTCCATTACGCCTTCGCTCGTATTTTTCAGGATCTTCTGCCGGTAAAAGTAAAAAAATTGTACGGCAGGCACACAAAATTAAAGCCGAATCAACCAATACGGAATTAACTGCGTTATTGGCGGAAGCGGAGTTAATAAAGCTAATTGATCCCCGATTGAATGTTCAATTGAAAACCTACCGAAATAAATATTTCATAAAATTGGAATCGAATAATGGGTTTGAGCGGCTAAAAATTTCCAAAGAATTTTTGTTTGACGGAAACGATTATTTTGGATTGTTTGTGTCATGGCAGAAAGCTGCAGAAATGCTGGATCTGCTGAACAAGGTATTTCGGTTGAGAGAGTGTGAGGATAAAGAGTTTGCAAAAGGTACAGGATGCTTCCTGGCAGAGATCGATCGCTGTACCGCACCATGCATAAATAACGATAGGGAGATCTACGATAAAGAAATCGAAGATGTTTATGAATTTATGTTTGGTAAGAATCAAAGGGCATTAGACCGATTACTGATAAAAATGAAACAATATTCAGAAAACGAACGATATGAAAAAGCCGGTGAAATAAAATTACTCATTCAGATGATATTAAATCAAATTCAGAAATCATCTCTTTTAGCAGAGCCTGTTAATAAAGCAAATATCCTTATAAAAGTTGCGGGACCTCAGGGAAGATATGATTTTATATTGCTGCTTGAAGGAAAAGTTTTTGTGAAAGATTATTTCCTCGCTGAAAATGATGTATTCGAAGAACGGATAGATGATTTTTATAATGGAACAATTTCAAGGAATTTCACTCCCGGTGAAGAAGATCTTGAGAAAATGAAAATTATTCTGAACTGGATTATTCGGAACAGGCACTCAGTGAAAATATTTTATCTCAAGAACTACACAAATAAAACTGCGCTAATGAGTGCGGTGGGAGAAATGAGTTCATCCGGAATTTATTCAGGTACAAGAATATTTGAATGGGGCGAGGAAATTTTAGATAAACTGATGAGTTAATATGTAACCAGGTTGAGAGAATTTTTTCTCCAATGACTGGAAGTTCTTTCGTAACCGGTGCATCTTTTGTGATTTCGCATAAATGTAATAAATTAAGCAGAATTTATCGGATTATTTTCGAAAGAGTAATGTAATGAGTAAAATATCACAGATATTGGTTTTTTCCGACAACCGCGATACCAAAGGAACCTTTATCTCTTTTGCTAATCTTCACGAGGCACATCCCTCCTTTAAAGAGAAAAACAAAGTCGCATTACAGTCATTAACAGAGATGAAATTTGATCTCATACTCATTGAAATTCTTCATCCGGTAATGTCAGAGATAGAGTTTGTTGATCAGGTTTATAGCCTTGCGAGAAACACACCGATTATTATTCTCTCTTCGTATTTCTATGATACAAAGGATATAGTATTTGGTGAAAAAATAGCAGGTTTCATAATGAAACCTTTTACTGTTGAGCAAATTGTTACTGAAACTGAGCACATTTTCAGTCAGCGTACCGCTCAACCGGAAATAATTGAGGAACAAAAACAGACAAAAGTCGATCAGGTTCTTTACGAGAGCAAGAAACTTTCGGTACTGCTTGAAATTTCAAAAAGTATAAACTCTATTAAAGACTTTGATGAATTGCTTCATAGAATTATAATCCTTGCGGCAGATGCATTAGGTGCTGAGCGCGCAACTCTTTTCATAGCAGATAAGAAACGAAAGGAATTATGGTCGCGCAGTGGCATTGGTTTGGAAAAACAAGAAATCCGGATACCAATTGATAAAGGCATTGCCGGTGAGGTTGCAATGTCGGGACAATCTCAAATAATCGATAAACCATACGAACATCCAAAGTTTAACAAAGAAATAGATATTAAAACGGGCTTTAAGACAAGAAATATTCTAACTTTGCCGATGAAAAATTTTAACGGGGAAGTGATTGGAGTATTTCAGATACTGAATAAAAAAAGCGGTGATTTTAACAAAGAAGATGAGCAGTTTCTTAGCGCCATGGCGGTGAATACAGGCATTGCTTTGGAAAATGCCTTACTCCACGAGGAGATAAAGAAACAGCTTGAAGAAGTAAAAAGGTCATACGATGAGCTTTACATTGCTCAGAACCAGATTGTGAAAGAGGTCCGTTTTGTTACATACTCTGAAATTGTCGGATTTGTCAAAGGAATTATCTCCAAGGGCAGTGATGTCGATTCGATAGCGAAGGAGGTAAAGCGGCTTTACCCATTTGACCCACAACTGAAAAAACAGATGGATTCCATTCAGAACTCCTACACAGCAATACAGGCTAGTATTGATGAATTTCTTGAAGAAAAGAAAAAGGAAATTCGTCCCTGACCTGATCTGACAGGCGGTAATTTTAATTGCTGAACGGGGAAAAAAATCCGCAAAAATCCTATTATTTTGGAACAAACATTGCTTTGTACGGATATAATTATTATCAAATAAGTTTTATAATTAACGGAGAAAGAAAATGCTATTCAGAAAAATGCTATTCGCTTTGGTAGTCGCTGTTTTAGCGATATCGGGAGTTTTTGCTCAAAATATTGATGAAAACTTTGACAAAAAGGAACTCGACAAATTAGTAGAGGAAGAATTCGGTAAATTTATCTATAATACCGATCAGGCGAAAATGGTTGAGAATATCGGTAAAAAGATAGCTCAGTATGTATATAACTCCCAATTCGATTTAACCTTTAAACTCATTGATAATGATGAACCAAATGCATTTGCATTTCCAAATGGAAATATGTATGTCTTAAAGGGACTTTTTAAAACCGTGGATTCTGAAAACGAATTAGCTTTTGTACTTGCCCACGAAATCTCACATGTACTATTAAGACACTCAACAAAAGCGGAGGAATATAAAAACCGATTCAACATTTCCGACCATAACGACCATGTAATGAAAGCTTTCACGAGAGAACAGGAATATGAAGCCGATAAATATGGTATTTTGTATGCTATCCGTGCAGGTTATTCTCCTCTTGGAAGCGTAAACTGGTTTAATAAGATGACGACTTTGGGTTATGAATATCCGCCTTTGTATGTAGATTATTCTGACCATCCGAATTTTACTCAGCGTGTAGTGCAGGCGTTCATTAATATTGGCACATATTACGAGTATGCGAAACAGTTTGACTATGGTATGTTATATCTCTCTATGGGTAACTATGCAGAAGCGGCGCAATCGTTTGAAAAATTCTTAGAGAAGTATCCTCATTATAAAGAAGCCTATAATAATATTGGTGTAGCTTTACTTATTCAACAATTGTCTGAGAAAAATATACAACTGGATTTGTGGCTTTCAACTGCAACGAGTAAAGTTCAATTGTTTGCTGATAATTTTGATAAACCGGTGAGAGGAAATTATACATTTGCATCATCGGAGTTTTCGAAGGCTATGGAAAACTTTCAAAAGGCGATTCAATATGATAAAACATTTGAACATCCGTACATCAATATGGCTCTCATCAGCATACTGACGAGGGATTTCAGTAAGGCGAAAAATTATCTCGATCAGGCGTTAAAAATGAATAAGAAGTCTTATGAAGCCTACCTCACTCTTGGTTTTCTCTACACAGAGCAGAATGATTATAAAATGGCTGCTGATGCATTCAAAAAAGCTGTAGAAATTGATAAAGATAATCCAATGGGAATTTATGATTTAGCTATGATTTATCAATGGAATGCGCAAAAAGATTTAGCCATCGCAACTTGGAACAGATTCCTTGAAGTTATGCCGGAGGGCGATTACGCAAATCAAGCCCGTGAAAATCTTGCCGCATTACAAACCGGTGAAAAGGGTCAACCAAAAGATAAAGAACCTCGAATTGACTATGCGGATAATACTTCAGTCAATGCCTCAATAGCCGGCGTAAGCATTGGTGATAACATGGCTACTGTTAAAATGAAACTAAAATCACCGGATAAGAAGAGTTATGATCAGACCGGTGAGGTGTGGGAATATCTCAGCCCTAATATTACAATTGGCTTTACTAAGGAAGGACTTGTTGATTATGTCCTTGTATTTGATGCATTGAAAACAGGACTTGAATTTGTGAAGAATGTAAATGTTGGCGCTACAACTCAATTAATTATTCAGAATTTCGGGCGACCGGAAGCCTCTTTTCAGGATGGACAATACACTGTATTTAACTATCAGAGCTTAGGTCTTGCTTTCTGGATATTGAATGACAGAGTTGTTGGTATTGGTATTTATAGCACACGCTAAGAAGTGAGCATAAAATGAACTATAAGAAAATATTTATAATTCTTCTCGCTATCTTCTTCGGTTTCACATTTTACAATGAACAACCGACAGTAGCTCTAATAACCAGTGTTGAAGGTGAAATAACACTTATTCGGAACGGTAAAAATGAAAGCCCTGCTCTTGGGACAGAACTTTACAAAGATGATGTATTAAAAGCAGGAAAAAAGGGTAAGGCTATAGTTTACTTTATGGATGGGAGTATGCTGGTATTAAATCCAAATGAAAGTCTTACTTTTGGAAACGATTTTACCAGCACAAAAATCGGCACCGGCAATTCAAGCAGAGCCCTTGTTACGAATGATATTGATTTAAGCAGTGCATCTAACCTTTCAACTACACAGAAACGAGAGATTGCTCAGGCAATCCTTACACCGCCGGCCTTTAGAGGATATGGGGTTATTCCAATCTTACCATCCGGATTTACTGCTGAAACTGATCCGATTTTTGTTTGGGTTGATTCTACCGATGCAGGAAATTATCCGGAGGAGCGTGAGTATGTACTTATTGTTCTCGACGAAGATCTGAATGAAATTCTGAGAGAAACAGTGAAAGGAAAAACACTTGTGTTCAACCGCTACCAACTCAAAGGGAAATTGAAATCAGGTGATGGTTTTACAAGTTTTTATTGGGATATTTACATTAAAGGAAAAGAACCCAAAAAAGACTCCCAGTATGAGGTGGAAGGCGCCTTTAAGATTGTCAGCACTGAAAAAGTGGAACAAGTCAAAATATACATGACTGCTCTTGAATCGGAATTGAAATCGGGGAAAATTGATCAGACGACATTTAATTTCCTTAGCGGATTGTATTTAAAGTCAAATAAACTTTATAATGATGCAATACTTCGTTTTGAGTCGATACTTTCCTCCGGTAATAATTCAAAAAATATCATCGAGGAACTGGCTTTTATGTACACAAAACTTGGGAAGAACAGTTCGCTGATGGTAGGTTTTTATAAAAAAATGTTATAAGTAAAAATTTCTCTGTTAATTAACGAAACCGCCCTGATTAATACTGCAGGGCGGTTTTTTTATTTTTATCCGGGGAATTTGCTAATTTAGAAGTGTTTTAAATCAAAGTGAAAGTAAAATGAAATCTCTGACTGCCATTTTGTTTTTCATTGTGTACTATGTTTCATTTGCTCAGACATATCTTCCACTTGAGTTTCAAAAAGCTCTAAAAAATCAAACCAGAACAACACTTGGCATACCGGGGCAAAAATATTGGCAGAATAAAAGTTTGTATAACATTCGTGTTGTTTTTGATCCGGCTTCAAATATTCTCAATGCAGATGAGGATATCACCTATTTTAATAATAGCCCTGATACATTAAAAGAAATTGTGTTTCGTATTTATCAGGATTTATTTAAACTGGGAGCAGTTCGCGACTTTGAGCTTTCAGCGTCTGATTTGCACAAGGGTGTCAATATCTCAAAACTGGAGATTAACGGAAAATCTGTTGATCTCAACAGCAAATGGGTTCAAAGACAAAGTACAGTTCTTTCAATACAACTTGATAGTATTGGTTACATCCTTCCTCAAAATAAAGCCTCAATCTCTTTCACATGGTCATTGTCCTTCCCGGGTACATCTACAGTCAGGATGGGAAGATACGACTCTACATCGTATTTCTGTGCATACTGGTATCCGCAGGTCTCAGTCTATGATGATATACACGGATGGGATAAAATTCCATACAGTGGGCAACAGGAGTTTTACAATGATTTTAATGATTATTCTGTAAAATTGATTTTACCTGCCGGTTTTACCGTATGGGCAACCGGCGAACTACGAAATCCTGAAAGCCTTTTCAGCAACGAATTCTTAGAGAAATACAGGTCAGCACAAAAATCCGATAGTGTGGTTAACTTAGTAACTTCGGAAATGTTAGGCACGAATCAACATTTGAAGACTCGGGATAGAGCAGAGTGGCATTTTGCAGCAAAAAATGTTACCGATTTTGCCTTTGCTGTAAGTGACCATTATTTATGGGATGCGGGAAGTGTTGTTGTCGAAAAATCCACTGGTCGCAGAGCCATTGTAAATGCGGCGTACAAAAATGAATCAAAAGATTTTCAAAAGGTTGCATGGATTGGACTAAAAACTCTCTATAAGATGTCGCACGAGTTTCCCGGAGAGCCTTATCCTTACCCCGTAATGACTGTGTTTAATGGTGGGGGAGGAATGGAATTTCCTATGATGGTGAATGATGGTTCTGAGAGGTCGTGGAGTGGAACAGTGGGACTTACATCTCATGAAATTGCTCATACTTATTTTCCATTCTATATGGGTATTAACGAAAAATGTTATGCATGGATGGATGAAGGATGGGCAGTAATGTTACCATACATACTTCAAAAGGAATTAGGTCAGTATGATCCGCGTGTCAGGAATGTCCGTGCCTATTCTAGCATTGCCGGCACTCATAATGATGTTCCATTGATTGTACATTCTCATTCACTTAATGGCATGGCATATCGTAATGCCTCTTACTCTAAGCCAGCAACTGCTTATTATTTTTTAAGGGATTATCTGGGAGAAAAAAAGTTTGATTTTGCTTTACGGGAGTATTTTGCTCGTTGGAATGGAAAACACCCACTGCCGTATGACTTTTTTAATAGTTTTAATGAGTCCGTTAAAGAGGATTTAAGTTGGTTTTGGAAACCCTGGTTTATGGAGTACGGTTACCCCGATCTTGGAATTACCGGTTATACTAAAACAAAAAATGAAATTTCTGTTGTGATAAAGAAAAATGGAAATATACCGATTCCTGTGCAACTTAACTTCAATTTTACCGACAACAGTAAGGATAGCCTTTATATATCGGCAGGAGTTTGGAAGAACACTTCACAACATAAAATGAAGTATGTAGTGCCAAAAGGTAAGGTTGTAAAGACAGTAACATTAGGGAGTGAGATTATTCCTGATATAGACAGGACCAATAATACAGTTGAAATTAAATAATGAACATCGAATTAATCAGAGAATACTGTTTGAATAAACCATTCGTAACAGAAGAATTTCCTTTTGATGAGGATACACCCGTCTATAAAGTTTGTGGAAAAATATTTTTACTTGCCGGATTCGATGTGCCATGTAAAATCAATTTGAAATGTGAGCCTGAGAAAGCGATTGAGTTAAGAGAAATATACGATTCAGTTCAACCCGGATATCACATGAACAAAACTCATTGGAATACTATAACACTCGATGGCTCGATAAATTGGCGAACATTGAGGGATTGGATTGATGATTCATACAACCTGGTGATAAAGGGACTTAAGAAAGCCGAAAAAGAAAAGATAATTAAGATATTGAATAAACATGGATAGTAAACTTCCGGGAATGGGCGAGAGTATTTTTACTACTATGACAGCACTCTCGAATAAACATAAAGCAATTAATCTCTCACAGGGATTTCCTGATTTTAACTGTGCACCGGAACTCATTGAACTCGTCACGAAGTATATGCGGATGGGAATGAATCAATATGCTCCTATGCAAGGTACGATTCAGTTACGAGATGCGGTTGCTGAAAAAATACTTGCCCATTATAAGTGTGCAATTTCTCCTGCAGAGGAAGTAAATATTACAGCAGGCGGTACGCAGGCAATTTTTACAGCAATTGGTGCATTTGTTCATCCCGGCGATGAAGTTATAATTTTAGAACCCGCTTATGATTCTTATATTCCCGCTGTTGAGGTAAATGGCGGGATACCAATAACCGTTCAGGCTGACGAAAAAACCGGTCGATATAATCTGGAAGAGTTACAACAAAAAATAAATAAAAGAACCAAAGCAGTTATTCTTAATACTCCTCAGAATCCCGGTGGTATTGTTTGGTCCGCAGAAGAAATTACCTCGTTAGTTGAAATATGCCGGGAGCAGGATGTTTTTATTGTAAGTGACGAGGTCTATGAGCATATAACTTTTGATAAACGCCCACACATCTCTCTTTTACAATATCGGGATAGTTACAAAAATATAATAGTTATTTCATCATTTGGTAAAACTTATCACACAACGGGGTGGAAAATCGGGTATGTGATTGCCCATTCTGACATCATGAAAGAATTCAGAAAAATTCATCAGTTTACCGTATTCACAGTAAATACACCAATTCAGTTAGCCTACGCGGAATTTATTAAACAGGATAAAAGTTATCTTGAATTAGGTAAGTTTTATCAGAAAAAAAGAGATAATTTCTTAGACAAAATAAAGCATTCCCGATTTTCTGCCATCCCTGCTGAAGGGACATATTTCCAGATACTTGATTATTCCAACATTTCAGAATTACCAGACACAGAATTTACGGTTAAACTTACAGAAGAGTTCAAAGTGGCTGCAATTCCTCTCTCTCCGTTTTACCGATGGGGGACAAAACAAAAGAAAATAAGAATTTGCTTTGCAAAAAGTGATGAAGTATTAGAGGAAGGGATTGAGAGATTACTTAAGGCAGATGAAGAACTATAATCATTCGCCCATTACTTTAATTATCAAACGCTTTTTTCGTTTACCGTCAAATTCAGCGTAATATATCTGTTGCCAGGGGCCTAAATCCAATCTACCATTTGTAACCGGTACAATAACTTCGTGGTGTATTAACAGACTCTTGAGATGTGCATCGCCATTATCTTCTCCTGTTCTGTGATGTAAATAATCTTCTTTGAAAGGAGCAAGTTTCTCTAACCATTCATCTATATCCTGTATTAATCCACTTTCAGCATCGTTTACATAAACACCTGCCGTAATGTGCATTGCCGAGACCAGAATCATACCCTCAGTTACGCCACTTTTTTGAAGAGCGGATTCAACTTCTCGGGTAATGTTAATATACTCCCTACGGTTTTTAGTATTAAACCATAGATATTCTGTATGAAACTTCATAAAACAGTTTAATCCCGATTCTTTAACTTTATGTCGGAGATTTGCTGAGAATTCAGATCACTGGCAAGAATCCAGTACTCGTCGGTTGTTTTTTTCAATCGGGTAGCTAAACTCATCATAATTTTCTTTGCTACTTCAGGGTAGTACTTTATAAGCTTATCGATATCTGCTTCCAACTCAATAACAACGGTGTCTTCTAGAGCTTTAATGGTAGCAGTTCGTCTTTCACCAATAATAGCACTCATTTCTCCAAGTATCATGCCTTTTTCATCAAATTCAGTTACTTTGAGAGTGCCCTTAAAAACACCCAAGCGTCCTGAGATAAGAATAAAAATAGTATCACTTTTTTCACCTTCTTTTACCAGGATTTCACCTTGTTTTACGGGTTTCATGTATTCTCCTTAAATGCTAGTAAATTTTAATAAAAATGCCTTAATAAATTCTTCAATATTTCCATCCATTACTGCCTGGGTGTTTGAAGTTTCAACATCGGTACGATGATCTTTCACCATATTGTAGGGGTGAAAAACATACGACCGTATCTGACTTCCCCATTCAATCTTCATTTTACTTTTCTCTATTTCATCGAGTTCTGCTTCCTGCTTTTCCTTTTCCAACTGGTAGAGTTTCGACTTTAACAACTTCATAGCATTTGCCTTATTCTGCCCCTGTGATCTCTCACTCTGGCATGCGGCAACTATTCCTGTAGGAATGTGCGTAATCCTGACAGCTGTTTCAACTTTATTTACATTTTGGCCACCTTTTCCGCCTGAACGATATGTATCAATCCGAAGATCTGCAGGATTAATCTCAATTTCAATATCATCATCAATCTCCGGAATCGTAAATACTGATGCAAATGATGTATGTCTTCGTTTGTTGGCATCAAACGGAGAAATTCGGACAAGTCGATGAACACCATTTTCGGCCTTTAAATATCCATAAGCAAATTCACCGCTAATCTCAACAACAGCGCTTTTAATACCCGCACCTTCACCCTCGAGAAGGTCAATAATTGTTGCTTTGAAGCCCATATTTTCTGCGTAACGGAGATACATTCTTAACAACATATCAGCCCAATCCTGAGCTTCAGTACCGCCGGCACCGGAGTGAATGGTAAGAATACAATTTTTGTTGTCATCCTTTCCACTAAGCATATTCTTGAATTCAAGCGACTCGACTTCTTTGAGCAACTGATCAAGTTCAGCATGAATTTCAGCCTCAAAGGATTGATCTTCTTCCATTGATGCTAATTGAATAATATCTTGAAGATTACTTGCCTGAGCGTCGAGTTTATTCCAGGCGTTTATCCATTCCTGATGCCCTTTAATTTCCTGAAGAATTTTCTGAGCTCGTTTCTGGTCATTCCAGAATCCATTTTCTTCAGTGAGAGCTTGTAGATTTTTTATTTTTTCCTGTCGTTCATCTAATTTAAAGATAACCTCGTAAATTTCTGATTCTCACCAAATGATCGTTAAGCGTTTTTATCTCTTCTTCGTACA
>CAYTLQ010000283.1:0-11611 GCA_964438715.1 uncultured Ignavibacteriaceae bacterium | reverse complement strand
ATATACTCCCGTACTGCGATAGGAAAAATTATCACCACTGGGGTCCCCATCCGACCTTCCCGACGAGGCGCGCTCCTGGTCATCATTCAATCCATCAAGACCAACATCCTCTTTATTGTCGTCAATAGCATCATTTCGGTTAAAATCTTCGGTATTTATTGAGTCGTTTGGTATCACATCTTCTGAAATCTTTCCGATATCAATATAGATTTTTGCTCCATCAGGAGCTTGACGTACCTGAGCCCAAAACTCAATAAATTCTATGTTTTCCTCAACAAGATTATTTGCGGTAGATGAAAGCGGTTTCATCATTCCACCCCAGTTTTTGGAAAAATCCGTTAAATTCGGATTGTAGTTGTAAGTACCAGCAGTATCAGGTTGGTAAACATAGTCCAACACAGTTACAGTTTCATTACCTCGTGCAACACTCTTATCCGGCCAGATTTCTTTCACACTTACATTGGAGGGGAGAACATTAAACCACCAGGATTTAGCCTTATATGCCATTTTTTGCATGTTGGTCAAGGGCTCAATAGTTGGATTCAGATTTTTTGGAACACTTAAATCCTTCCATGATGTGTACCCGATACCAACGGGGATTATTCTCTTTGCGCCTTCAAAGTCATCAATATACGCAATGCTGGCACCTTTGTCAGAAAGAATATTACTTTTCTTGGTATTTGGGTCTGGACTCATATACGCCACTTCACCACGAAGGGAAAAAGATGACATCTCTTTTGTCGAGATAATATTATCCAGAAATCGTGTGAAAAAAGGTAAATCCGATTGTGTCGAAAAATCGATGCCATAAATCGAATTACTAAGCGGTTCTTCTCCAATCCGGACTTTATCACTAAGAGTCTGCTCGCTCAATGTTAATGCACTAAAACCAAATTTGGTGTCCTTCGAAATATCAATAATACCTCTGGCGCCGAACAAAGTTTTTGAGGCAATCTGAAACAGGTCATTTTCTTCATAAGTAATCTTTAAATTTGCTCCCGGTACAAGAGCTGCCGCATTACGAATAGTGAGTGTACCAATATTGTAATCTACAGAATAATCTGAGCCCGGAGAAAGCTCCCTGCCGTTCAAAGTTACCTTTACCGAATTTTCAACAACATTAAACCCTAGTTGATATACTGAAGTGGCTTCTCCGCTAAACTTTCCGACAATAGAAAATTTATTTTTATTTGTTTCCTGATTTGCGAAGGTTACCGAAGTATCATAAACGGCATTAAACTGATAATTTTCATAGTTCGGAATGCTTTTGGGGATACTTCGACCAAACGGTTGAAGCACCGGGAAAATTATCTCACCGGTCTCCGGTAATATTGTAAGCCCCGGTTTAAAGTCAAATACACCATCCGGTGTCGGATTATCACTCGTATTGACAAGGTCAAACCCAAATGCATTGAGTAGTTTTGTTCCACCAATTGCATTTTGATCCTGAGACTCAATAAGATAAGTTATATCAAGTTCAAAACCTTCTTTCTTGATATTTCGTCCACCGATGGCATAAATATTCTTTAAGAGAAGGCTCCATGCTTTTTTATAACTTGGCTGTAAATTCTGAGGTTTAATAAGTTTAAGGATAAGTCTCTGGTTAGTATCGCTTCCTGCAGTACTTAAAAACTCTCCGAAAAATCTGTCATCCTCCGGACCATTGATATCATTCTCGTAACGATATGAAACCGCTATTATATCGGTTTCCTGAATTTGCGTTTTAAATGTTATGTATCCTGTTTCAGGGTGAAGTATATAATCCTGATCCTGTACGAGACGGATAAATCTACCTTTTACGACTACTCCCGGTTCTTCCTGCTGAGCATCACTTCTAAGAGAAGAAGGATAAGATTCATTTTCAGCTCTGTCCGGCAGTGATATATAGGCAGTTGCAAATCTCTCAGATGGATCGCGTAATGTTTGATTAATTGACTTCCAAACCTCAATATCTTTTACAAAGTACTTTCTTACAATCTGAGGAGTAGGGTTTCCATAATATTTATTAAACAAATTTAATGAAGCACTCGTATCGGCATAGATAGAATCGAGGAAATAATGATTTCTTGAATATGAGGTTGCTGTAAGTTTGAATTCCTGTGAACTGGAACCTCCTGACACGCTTTTTTCTTTTACTTCACCTTTCTTTTGCGATGCCAATGTAGTAAGATTGAGAGGACCAAGTTTGAAATTAGCCTTTACTCCAAAAAGAGCCTCACTGCCTCCTACGAGAGATGAGGTTTGCAGGGAAACATTACCTGCCTCAATACTTTGTATTATCTCATCTTCATAACCGGTGTATTTAATTTTAAGTTGGTTTTCATACTCAAAGGTTCTTTCTGTGTTCCAGTCCGCATTTATTTGAAGTTTATCGCCAATAGTACCATTCACATTTATTTGCACCTGTTGACGAAAGTCGGGTTCATTTCTTGTATTGCCATATCGGGAAGCTGTGATACCTTCAGTAGTTTCATTTCTCCATGCGCCATGTATATCTACTGCCCCGCCTATACGAAGACTAATTTTTGGTGTACCGAATATACTTAACACGCCTACACTTGGGAGAGGTATCTCAAAATCTGTAATATCTTTAATAAATGTGCTAAGATCTTTTTTGGTGTCTTTTAATTCGTATTTGTACACCAACTCATCCCACAGTGAGCGATCTCTGGCTTTGATTGCCTCCTCAATATATTCATCAAATGGTATTCTGATAATTATTTTCGTGATCTGATCGCCAACTTTTTCTTTTAACTCTACGAACTTCCCTGTTGAATCAATTTCTACTACTTTTTTCCTGCTACTTGGATAGGCAAAAAAACGGGAATCTTTAGGACTATATAACGAAGTAACCGGACTATCTTTTCTTCTGTACTTAAAATGCGTGAGGCGTGCAGTAGAATCAATTTTCATTGAGTCCACTTTAATCGTATCCTTCATTCCCATCAGAGAATCATTTTTTGAAGTGAGAAGCAGTGAATCAGCAAGCAAATTCCCTTTTGTTGTATCAGATGTATCACTAATTCCTTGCGTAAAACGGAGAGTTGTGTCAGGAGTAGTTAAATCTGTACTGTCACTTACTATATTATCAGAAATTTTGTAAGATTCAGGTTGTAAGTAATTTAATGAAGTTTCTGCCTGTCCGTTGAAAGATTGGCTTTTATTGTACTCCATAAATGTATGTACCCAAAGCCATCTGTCGAGTTTGACAGTAGAATGGTATTGAAAACCGGATAAAAGAAAAATTAATATACCGGCGAAAGAAGTAACTGAGAAAAGTCTAATAAATCGAAGAATATTCAAAGTATTCCGAAAATCCTGGAATCGCGTTAATGATTAAAAACTGTAAAGATTTTCTATAATTTTTCTCCGATTTTTTCATCAAATATAAAAAAAAGCGTTTCATTTGAAAAAAAGAATATGAAATTAATACAGGGTAATTTTATTTCCGTCACAGCAAGCGGTTAACCATTTATTATTGCACATCCCTCGGATCGGTTGGAACGGATATTAATTCCACGATTCCTTTCTCATCCAAAACTGCACAACTTAACAAATGCGAACTATATGCACCGGTATCGACATAAAGGGCATTTGTTTTGTCATTATAATATATTCCTGATTGTCGGGTATGCCCCACAATCTGAAGTTTTTTCATTTTTAATAAAGGTAACCTGTTCCACAATATTCCTTCCGGTTCCTCTATCTTTTTCTCAATGAATTTTTCCCATTTCCTGTCGCTCATTTTATCCCAGTTGAAGAGCTCCGGCCCATAATATGCCGCAATACCTGCGTGTGATATAAATACTGTATCAAGATTATAGAAGAACGGTAATTTACCAATAAATTCCAGATGCTGTGATAGTAACGATTCTTTTCCCAGATACGATTCAATTGTGCTTTGGTTCGAATTGTAAGCCCACAGGCTTTTATATTCTTCATTATCCTTAAACATGGACATATAAAACATGTAATCGTGGTTACCCATTACACATTTTATGTCTTTCTCAATAAATAGTTGAACCACATCGGCAGAAAAATTGCCACGATCAATCATATCCCCTGTTGCGTATAATTCGACCAGTGGATATTTGTTTTCTATACGCGAGAGAAGATTCCGCAGGGTATAATAACAACCATGTACATCCCCAATTACTGCAATCATGAACTATAGATAATTATTTTTCTTTGCGTATGCTGTTAATTCATCCCGAAATTTTGGATGGGCTATATTAATTAACTCTGTAGCCCTTTGTCTGATTGTTTTTCCAAAGAGTTGGGCTACTCCATATTCAGTAACAACATAATGAACATCCGCACGATTTGTAACAACTCCTGCACCGGGTTTAAGGCTCATCACAATTCGCGAAATAGCTTCATCTTTCGTAGTTGAAGGTAGAGCAATAATAGGTTTACCACCTTTAGAACGGGAAGCGCCTCGTATAAAATCCACCTGGCCTCCAAATCCGCTATATAATTTCGGACCAATAGAATCTGAGCAAACCTGACCGGTAATATCAACCTCAATTGCGGAATTTATTGCAACCATTTTTTCATTTTGGGCAATAATAAAAGGATCATTTACATATTCCTGAGGATGAAACTCGATAAGAGGATTATTATTAATAAAGTTATACAACTTTTTTGTACCTAATACAAAACCTGCAATTATTTTACCAGTATGTAAAGTCTTCTTCGCATTTGTTAAAATGCCCGACTCTACAAGCCCGATTATTCCATCAGAAAACATTTCAGAATGGATGCCAAGATCTTTCTTTGTTCCAAGAAACTTTAAAACAGAATCAGGTATTACTCCAATACCCATCTGAAGCGTAGAACCATCCTCAATAAGATCTGCTATATACTCTCCTATTTTGGAATAGATTTGTTCCTGTTCAGGTGTGAGATCTTTTTCCCCCTGTGGTAATTCAAGAATGGGCTCATCAGATTCGACGATAAAGTGAATCCTGTTAATATGAATAAAACTATCACCCAGGGCACGCGGCATATTTGGATTTACCTGCGCAATGATAATTTCCGCTTTTTCTGCAGGGGTTTTAGTAATACCTACCTCTACACCATAACTGCAAAATCCATGTTCATCGGGCGGAGAAACATGTATCAATGCCACATTAGGTTTAATTATTCCCTTTGAAAAGAGAGATGGATATTCATACAGGTAAATCGGCGTATAATCGGCTCTGCCTTCATTCACCGCTTTCCTGACATTTGCACCCATAAAAAAAGAGCTATGTTTGAAGTGCCTCTCCATTCCGGGAGCGAGATAGGGCAAATCACCGACTGCAAGGACATGAAGTATCTCAACATCAGATAATTCTTCTTTGCGCTCAACCATAGCCTGTACTAATTTCCCGGGAATGGCGCAGTTAGAATGAACAAGAACTTTATCTCCGGATTTTATCACCCTCACCGCATCTTCAGCAGATACCAGTTTCGATGAATAGTTTTTCATTACACCGGCAGAGTATTGTATTTTATTATTTAATTCTATTGTCATAGTGAAAGATTCTAGTTTTTAGAAAAAATATGGATTCGACGGTACTCCAGATTAAAAGTTTCCGCTATAATCTCGTTTGAGCAATAACCGTTAAATGTGCAAACACCTTGCATTAATCCCGGATCTTCCAGGAGTGATGCTGTAAGACCTTTTTCAGCAATTTTATGAATATACGGCAACGACGCATTGGTTAAACCATACGATGCTGTTCTGGAAACCAATGCCGGCATATTTGGTACACAATAGTGTATAACATCGTGTTGCAGAAATATTGGGTTGGAGAGTGTTGTCGGACGACTTGTTTCTATGCATCCTCCCTGATCGATAGAAACATCTATGATTACACTACCCTTCTTCATTGTCTTTACCATTTCTTCAGTTACAATATGTGGAGTCTTCTCCGCTTTAATCATTACCGAACCGATAAGTACATCTGCAAATTTCACTCCCCTCGCTATGGTATATGGATTTGCCATAACGGTAGTGATTTTTTTCTGAAAGAGATTATCAATATTTCTAAGACGGTTCAGATCTTTATCAAGTACTATTACAGAGGCTCCTCTGCCTAGTGCCGCTCTGGCCGCCATGGTACCAACAACACCTGCGCCTATAATAACGACCGCGGCAGGAGCAACACCGGAAATACCTCCCAGCAAAACTCCTCTGCCAAAATTATTTTTACTTTCGAGTAAACTTTCAGACACCTGAATAGCCAACTGTCCGGCAATTTCACTCATTGCCTGAAGTATTGGAAGACTTCCATCCAATTCGATCAGTTCAATTCCGATGGCAGTGATGTTTTTTTCCAATAAAGCATTAACAACTTTTCTTTCACCAATTGCCAAATGTAAAAAACTGAATATCGTCTGTCCCTCTTTAAGAAGTTCACATTCTTCTTCAGTTATACGATTAACTTTAACAACTAACTCCGAGCGTTGATATACTTCTTCAGGGTTATAAACAATTTTCGCCCCAAGGCTCTCATATTCTTCATCCGAAAAATGGCTCCCTTCACCGGCGCCTTTTTCAATATAAACTACATGCCCAGAACGAATGAGAGAATCCACTCCCGCAGGTGCGAGTGCAACTCGCTTTTCTTCAAATCTTCTTTCTTTTGGTATTCCAATTCTCATAAAAATTCTATTTTAATTTATTAGTACAAAAATAATAAAAGGCAGTTAATCCTCTGGTACGGTTTCCTGAACTAAATATCTTTTGATTTTCTGAGTTGTCGTTTTTTCGAATTCTCTGGTACGAATGTAGAATTTTTGTATTCTTTTGAATGAAGGAAGTTCTTCATTAACTTTTTTTACTACATCTTCAATAGTCTTCCTGATAAATTCCTCCGTCAACTGAATTTTCTCCTTCTCCGATAATTCAATAAACGCCTCCGAATCAGGAACGATTTGTGCTGCTATTACATCCTTATCTTTGTTATTTTTATCGGCAAACACAAGAGATTCCTGAATGAAATTACTTCTATGAAGCAAATCCTCAATCTCTTCAGGGTAAACATTTTTGCCGTTTGCTGTTATTATAACATTTTTCTTCCTGCCGCTGATATGAAGAAATCCATCGGTGTCGAAATATCCAATATCACCCGTATAAAACCAGCCATCCCGCATCACAGCTTCGGTAGCAACAGGATTTTTATAATATCCCAACATCACATTTCCTCCCCTTGCAATAATTTCACCAACGCCATCCTGGTCCGGTGTGGCAATTTTCACTTCAACACCCGGTAAGGGTATTCCCGCCGCCTCATCTTTAAAACAGTCAGGTCTGTTCAGTGTAAGAATAGGACTGGTCTCGGTTAATCCGTAACCTTGGATGAAGGCAAAGCCAAACTCTCTTAAACCTTTGGCAACCATCGGGTCAGGTGCTGCACCTCCGGCAATAAACAAACGAACAGAACCACCAAACTTATGATGAAGTTCGGCAAATATCTTTTTCTTAGCGCCTTTCCAACCAACCATTTCGGCAAGTTTCGAAATATTAATTAGCGGTCTAATGATTTTTGATTTTACTTTATTTTCGTTAATAGATTTATAAATCCTTTTAAACATTTTTTCATAAAGCAGGGGTACAGCCAATAAGATCGTTGCCCTAACTTTTTGTAAATCCTCGACAACCGTTTTTAATGAGCGGGCATAATGAACTGAAGCTCCGCTGTATAATGGACATAACATTCCACAGGTGCACTCATAGGTGTGATGGATTGGCAATACCGATAAAAACCGATCTTCCGGATAAATCATCAGCATTTGGCGCATACTCACCAGATTTGACGCTAAATTATTCTGACTTAACATAACTCCTTTTGCCCTCCCTAAGGAGCCGGAAGTAAAAATTATTTCTGCAAGATCATTGGGATTGATTTTGGGGAGTGTCATTTTATCAGGCTCATTCGTCTTTTGAATCATCTCAACCATGGAGAGAAACTTACCACCATAAGTTTCATTGTCCATAGTGATGTAATATACTACATGCCGAAGTATATGGCCACTTTCCCTGAAAATTGAGGTGAATTGCTCAGTGCAAATTACTGCTACTGAATCTGATTCATGGATAATGTTCAATATTTCTGTGGCAGGCAGATTTTTATCTATTGGAACAACAACATAATTAAAATACATACATGCCAAATATGATATTGCCCACTGCACCCTGTTTTCACCGATGAGTGATATATGGGAGCGCTCCGGAATTCCGGCATTTCTTAACGCCTGACCAAAGCGTAGAACTGAAGAATGTAATTGATTATATGTCTGGCCGGATATTGGAGTATTGACCAAATCCTCAAGCGCTGTCTTATCCCCGAACTGAGATTTTGACATATCGAGCATCTCGCGGATAGATTGTATCCGTGGAACTTCATTCAGAATAAGTTTTGCCACTTCAAATAACCTTTCATTTATTATCGATCGCTGAAATACCTTGCTCAAAAGTGAGTTAAAAGGTTATTTCATTAAGATTGCAGCCCTGAGAATATAGTAACACGAAGTGGAAAGAAAGGCAGTCCGTCGGAAACGGACTACCGGTTGATAATTACACAATCTCGAGAGATTTTTCGAGATCCATAATCAAATCATCTGCATTTTCCAATCCAATTGCTAATCGGATACCGCCCGGATTAACACCATGAGAAATTAATTCATCTGCCGGTATCATTGAATGTGTCATTGAAGCAGGATGCTCAATAAGAGTTCTTGTATGTCCGAGGCTAACTGCTAGTGTTAAGGTGTAAGCATTCTTAGCGGCAAAATTCATCAGTTTTCTTCCGCTTTCTTTCATTGCTTCGAGCGAATCTCCTTTTAAGCCGAAATACACCAGACTACCCGGAGCAAAATTGCCATTAAAATCAAGCATCTGCTTTTTGGCCAACTCGTAATGTTTGAATGTTGGTAGTCCCGGATAATTAACAAATGCCACTTTAGGGTGAGAATTTAAATATTCTGCAACTCTCTGAGCATTTTTAATCTGTCTGCTTACTCGTAGATGTAATGTGGGTAAACCGTAAGTTAGTATTGTCCAGGCCGATTTTGTTCCCAAAACAGCCCCAAAATCCTTGCGTACAAGCAGAAGCATATCACGGAAGTGCTTTTTACCTACCACAACACCTCCCATGTCAGTACCAAAACCACCAATGCCTTTAGTAAGAGAATGCACAACAAAATCTGCCCCAAATTCAATTGGTCTCTGGCAGTAAGGTGTAGCGAATGTGTTGTCAACTACTATGTAGATTTTCTCAGTTTCTTTACGACCTTTGTTCGCCTCATCAACTATCTCACGAACGGCAACAATATCAATAATATCCAAATTCGGATTTGAGGGTGATTCAAAATAAACTACACGAGTCTTAGGTGTAATTGCTGGCTCAAGATTTTTTGCATTGGTAAGATCAACTGGTTTTGCATGAATATTATATCTCGGGTACCAGTTGTAAAGCAAAGAATAAGTACAACCATAAAGTGAACCATGAGCAATTACTTCGTCACCTGACTTGGTTAGAATACCAAGAATACCGGAAATAGCTCCCATTCCGGTGGCAAAAGTAACAGCAGTTTCACCTTTTTCAACATAAGCCAGATTTTCTTCGAGAAGGTCTTTATTTGGTTCTCCCATTCTATCGTAGATATAGATGGGGAATAAATCATGTCCGAATTGTTCAGTGTTTGCAAACTCCTGAAATCCTTCTGCCCCTCTTTCTGCAGAATCTAAACGGAAAATTACCGATGATGAAAGTGGAGTTACTACATGATGAGAGTAGTCCCATTTTTTACTTTCATTTTTGCCGTAGATAAGATGTGTCTCCATTGAATAGCGGGAATCATCTACAACATTTTCACTGACTGAAGTTTTTAGTTCTTCACTCATCGCATCTCCCTTGAATTTTTGAAAAAATATTATTCAAAAATACTCAAATCAGGAGAGAAAAACATCCTCTTTTAATGTAGGGCATTTTTCAGGTCTTCAATCAGATCATCCACATCTTCAATTCCCACACTTAACCTGATGAGATTTTCGGTTAACCCGAATTTTTCGCGGCGTTCTTTTGGAACAGATGCATGAGTCATTGTAACCGGATGACAGACAAGACTTTCTACTCCACCGAGGCTTTCTGCAAGAGTAAAGATGCGTACAGATTTAAGGAATTTTTGTGTAATTTCATAATTCCGTGCAATAAAGGATACCATTCCGCCAAAACCACTCATCTGCTGAGTTGCTAATTTATGCTGTGGATGTGACTCCAAACCCGGGTAAATTACTTTTTCTACCGCAGGATGTGTCAGCAAATACTCAGCAACTTTACCTGCGTTATAATTATGCCGCTCCATACGAACAGCCAATGTTTTAGTAGAGCGGAGCGCCAGCCAACAATCGAATGGAGAAGGGACAGCTCCGATTGCATTCTGAATGTACCGTAATCTCTCGTGATATGAGTCATTATTCATTACTAATATTCCACCAATGATATCACTGTGCCCATTTAGATATTTTGTTGTACTGTGTATTACAATATCAATACCATAATTCAATGGTCTTTGATAAAAAGGACTCATAAAAGTATTATCGACAACACTTATTAGTCCGGCAGAGCGACAAATTTCCGCTGTTGCTCTAATATCAGTTAGTGTAAGCATAGGATTGGTGGGTGTTTCAATATACACCATTTTTGTATTCGGCAAGATGGATTTACGGATATTATCTACTTCACTTGTATCAACCCATGAAAAACTCAGACCGAAATTTGTCATAATTAGTTCGAAGAGTCGGTAAGTTCCCCCATAGACATTATCCGATACAATAACATGATCACCCGCTTTTAATAAGGTCATCAAAGAATGGATTGCTGAAAGGCCCGATGAAAATGCTATCCCATAATTTCCATTTTCGAGTACAGCAACATTTTTTTCCCACGCCTGCCGGGTAAAATTATGCGTTCTTCCATATTCAAATCCTTTATGCTTCCCCAGCTCTTCCTGAGCATAAGTTGAAGTAAGATAAACCGGAGTAATTACTGCACCGGTTTCACTGTCCGGTTTTTGTCCGGCATGAATTGCATCAGTTGAGAAACCCATATTATCTCTTTCCTTAATGAATTTCAGAATATTCTATAATATCATATCGTGTAATTATTTCAACGATTCTTCCATACTCAGTCAATAATATTGCAGGAAATTCGGTTAGATATTTTTTTCCGACAACAAGTTCAGTCTTATCATCAAGGCATGGAAAGCCGGGCTCCATAATATCTTCTACATAAGAATCAAGCAATGCTGTATTCTCAAGTAATGAAGACATCACTTTTGCCTCGCGTAAACTACCGACAGAATCACCATAGTCTAAAACGGGGAGTTGTGAGTATCCGCTGTTATTCATTACCTCAACGGCTTTTCTCACTGTATCTTTTGCATGCACATAAACAAGATCTTTTTTACCCTTCTGTCGCTTCATGAATGCA
The DNA here is from genome assembly GCA_964438715.1 of uncultured Ignavibacteriaceae bacterium. Lineage (GTDB taxonomy): Bacteria > Bacteroidota > Ignavibacteria > Ignavibacteriales > Ignavibacteriaceae > CAYTLQ01. The sequence goes on along the minus strand of CAYTLQ010000283.1, from coordinate 128 downwards.
ATATCCCGAAGAAGTTTACTTTGTTCTTTCAGAAGTCTCTTTTCCCGTAACCATTCCTCACTATGGAATTTTGTTAAATAGCGTTCTCCGGTATCGCATACAATAAATACAATTACATCATCTTCAGA
>CAYTLQ010000282.1:0-3157 GCA_964438715.1 uncultured Ignavibacteriaceae bacterium | reverse complement strand
CGCCTGTTGTTAGCGAACTTATAATGTGGCTTTTTTCAATTTCGCTTTTAGTCCGATGATAAACATTTTCCTCTATGTTGTAAAGCAATCTGCCATTTTCATTAAGTATTCTTCCCTCCAATTTGGTAGATGAAAAAAATGTCCTATAAGAAAAATCGGCAAATTTTCCACTTAATGAAGAACCACGCAGGAGATTAAACTCATTAAGTAATGCCCCTGTGCTCACATTGCTTTCGATATTGTAGAGGGAGTTTGATAAGGCAGATTTACTTTGCCTGAAACTTGTCCAGGATACCAACCCGTGACCAAATTTAATATTAAAATCACCTAAAAGAAAGGAGTCAAATAGGGGAATATCAGAGAGTATAATATTGCCTCCCAGATGATCAGTAAAATTTTTCTCACCTGCATCCTTTTCGGTGATAATATTAATTGCGTATAATGAATCGGGTTTGTATGTAAACTTGTTCACAATTCTTGTGGGACTTCCCTGATATGAATCAAATAAATCATTATTCTCCGATGAAAGGATTGTCCTGAGATAAGACTCAAACTTGATTCCATTTAGCGGAATGTGTAAGGTGTTATTACCAACAGGATTTTTTCCTTCTTGCTGATAATCTGTTACGGTTAAAAATGGAAGGATTAATTTTATTTCAAATTCATTTACTCCGCTTATGCTGTAGAGTTCGCTGAGCGAAAATATTCGTCCATACTTACTTCTATGCAGAATGATGAGCTCAGCGAGTTCCTCAGTCATCAGAGGAATTTCAAGTAAATTTGCCTTATCAGCAGAATTGATATCTATCGTATGTAAAAGACCATCATAAAGTGATTCAATACGGCTTAAAAGATTCTCACTTACTTCATAATCTTCTAAAAAATTATACGATTCCTCAGTGAGTATTTCCAGACTATCGTGTTGTTGTGCTGATAATGTGGTAATGAAGATAACGGTGGCGATTATTATTATGAAAGAAGCAAAATGATTCACTTAGAAAGTCTCAAATTTGATGTTCATATCGATCTGATGAGTATAACCAAGGACTCCATGATATAACAACCCATAATTAAATTGATAGTTTTCGTATAAGAAACCAAATCCGGATGTAAACAATTCCGGATAAGTAGAAAATCCGCAACGGATATCAAGTACCTGAAAAATTCTTTGGCTAACGCCAAGATTCAATGATGGTTTTTTATCCGAGTCTTTTGCGATTGAAATTAAGAGGAGGGTTGCTCTCTGATAAGAATATGATGCGCCAACACGAATTTCTGACTCAGAATCATTATATACTTCACTATAGCTGGCATTATTTAAATTCTTAATTGTAAATCCTACTGAAAGATCTTTAACAGGAATAAAAATTCCTCCTAAAGTAATAGGAAAAATGGTTTTATTCCCATAACCTGAAATTCTAAGAGTCGAAATATTAAATCCGGCGCCAAGAAATGTATGGTCGAAAAGCTGATAAGAACCGGAAACATTGATGGTGTTTTCTGAGTATAATTCAAAGCCATAAAGTGAATAACTAATTCCGAAGCTTGTATTTTTGAACCGGAAATCGGAAGCAGCCGCAATATGCCGTAATTCATTTAAGCCGAATGGTGCAGGTGAGTAATATGCCGCAACTGAAAGTGATTGTGAGTTTGATTGTAAAGCCGGGTTCGTAAGTAGAGAAAAAGGGGAAAGATAGTATGAAGTATTTGAAAAAGCGGTTGAAACATTATCAGCTCCGGGATTAAACTGAGCTGAAATGGGTAGAACGAATAACAGCACAAGCAGTAGAGTAACCATGAAACATCTTTATTTACTTAAGTAAAATTAATATATTGTATTTAGTACTGAAATAAACATTTAGAGAAAGCCGCTTTTTCTCGAAAATCTTAAAATTGAAACATTGAGCTAAATATGAAAAGAGTAGTGATAATAATTCTTACTTTGGTTTCATTTATTCATTATGCACAAGAATTAAATGCAACTGTAACTGTAAATATGCAAAATCTGCCCGTCGTTAATAAAGAAAGTCTTGTTAATTTTGCTTCTGCTATTCAGGATTATCTTAATCAAACACGATTCACGGGTGAAGAATGGCCTTATGAGAAAATTAATTGCAGTTTTACAATTTCAATTGCCTCAGCAGTGAATGAAACAAATTACAATGCTGCCGCTGTTGTTGTAAGTCAGAGAAAGATTTATAAAAGCCAGGATTATTCTCCGATGCTGAAAGTTTTTGATAATAACTGGAATTTTTCATACGAAAAAAATCAATCATTTTACTTTGACCCGCTTGTTTTTAATTCTGTAACCAGTTTTTTGGATTATTATGCTTTTATAATTATCGGACTTGAAAATGATTCCTGGGAAAAGTTAAATGGGACAATGCTTTTTAATAAAGCATTCGATATCACGAATCTTGGAATCAACAGTAGTTTCAGTGATGGATGGGCATCTACAAGTGGAAATTATAACAGAAGAGATCTTGCCGAGAATCTTCTCAACGAAAAGTACCGGCCATTCAGAGAAGCATTTGCAGATTATCATTACGGAATTGATTTTTATGTAAAAAATAAAAAGACCGGTCAGGAAAAGATAGTTTCTGCTATTAAAGTAATTGAAGGAATGAAATCGAAAATTGATGTAAAAAGTATTCTCGTGAAATCATTTTTCGATGCGAAATTTGGCGAAATAATCGATCGTTTGATTGACTATCAGGATAAAAACATATTTAAAGTATTGAAATCAATAGATCCGCCACATACCGCAAAGTATGATGAAGCAATGAGGGCACAATAAAGCTGGGTTTTATTAATCCAGTAGCTTAATCTCAAGAACCTTGTCATCCTGAGTTATCTTTTGAATTACTCCTGACGATTCGCTATCTGAAACACCAAAAACACTATACCTGCCATCAAGATGCGGGTGACGCGTTTGCATAATAAACCATTGTGAGCCTTCTGTATCGCGACCTGCACTTGCCATACCAACCGTACCAACTGAAAAATGGAAATCTGAGTATTCAGAAATAATACAATATCCTGGACCACCCCAACCGGTACCACATGAGTGGCCGGATTGTATTACAAAACCCAGAACAACTATATGAAAGTAAATATTATTAAAGGATTTTTTTTGTGCCAAACAAATAAAATTACC
>CAYTLQ010000281.1:0-6685 GCA_964438715.1 uncultured Ignavibacteriaceae bacterium | reverse complement strand
CTTTTAGAGTGTATAAGTTGATGTCCCAATGTTTCTGCAATAATCATTTCTTTAACAAGACCGGGTTGAAGTATATTTGGAATTCCAATCTTTAAAGCAAGTTCTTGTGCTTGAATAACCAATTTGATTATTTTTCGGATAATTTCTTTTTTCATCAAAATAAACTGTATTCTTGTTCTATTTCAATTTTATGAACTCTCTCATTTGTTATGTGTATATATTCGGGATTGATTTCAAATCCGATAAAGTTTCTGTTTAATCGCTTGCAAACAGCAAAAGTAGTCCCCACACCAGAAAAGGGGTCTAATACAACATCCCCTTCGTTAGAGCTGGCTTTTACAATTCTTTCAATTAGTTTTTCAGGTTTTTGAATAGTGTTCAATAATTCCCTGTTAATCAACTCCTTGGATTTGTAGGTTAGTTGCTTAATATCTCCCCATACATCGCCAGGGTTTTTACCATCTTCGTTAAACTTCGTTTTGCCATATTGCCCATTTGTGACAGATGGCACTTTTTCGCACCGAAGCCTATGTTCAAGTTCTACTAATTGAGGAACTCTTATATCATCAAGATTAAAAGTTTTGGCTTTTCCTTTTGAAAAGTAGACAATTAAATCATAGTTGTTGGTATAGTTCAGCCTACCTTGTGCTAAACGACTGGGTTGATACCAAATTATTTTCCTATTTACTTGCAAATAAGGTCTATAATCAATAAAATCTATACAATCATCTTTGCCAAATAGATATAATGCCCCGCCAGGTTTCAAGATTCTTGAAAAAATTTTGATAAGATTTAGGTTGTAGGTTTGAATATCTGTAACTCTATCCCATTCGTTTGTTGTAACACCGTAAGGGCCGTCACAAACTATCAAATCAACACTTTCGTTATCTAACTGCTCAACCAGTTTGAGTGAGTTGCCTTGATATACTTTATTGAATTTTAACATACTTTTTGATTTTTGCAAATTTATACTTTATCTAACTTTTTATTTGATTTGAATATTCAATTTGTTCTTTCTACAATACCCACCAACACAATTCTTTCCCTAATTACTGTCCCAATATTATTTGGGATTGTATAAAAACTACTATCTATGCTATCTTTTTTGCGGGATAACCTCAGATCAAAAGCTGGTAAGAGTAAATTATATAAAGTAACTTCTAAATATAGACATCATAACTATATAAATATCAAACCACTCCCTGAAAAATATTCTGATTAAAGTAGAAAAGCAAACCTGTACCTGCAACTACTCTTTTGCCAATATTTTTTCAAATGAACCTGAACCTGCAAAGCTGGGTTCTGAAGTTCGTGGAAATATAAATATTTGATTTTTTACACTTTCTCAGTTACTTTTGTAAATTGATTAATATTTTAAGAGTAGAATTGTGGCGGTGAATTATTCAGAATTGTCCGATGCTGAATTAATGCGAAAAGTAAAGGGTAACGATTCAAGAGCGTTAGAGGCTTTATACAACCGATACTCGCCGATATTATACACGGTTGCCAAGAAAATAACGGCTGATCCTGCTCTTGCAGAAGAAGTACTGATTGATATATTTGTGATAATCTGGCGTAAATCCTCTTTCTACGATGAAAGAACAGGAAATGCCTATTGCTGGCTGTTAACGCTTGCCAGAAATAAAGCCGTTGATGCAATCAAAAGGAAAAAAAATCCCCAATACGCGCAGGAAAGATATACAGAAGAATATGAAAATTATTTTATTTTGCCCAGATTATCACCGGAAATAGATGAACTTGATCTGCGTACGGCACTCAGTATTAAGGAAAACATTGAAGATGCGCTTCATAAACTTACTGATGCACAGCAATATGTAATTTATCTGGCGTATTATGAAGGTCTTACACAGAGTGAAATTGCTGCAAAGTTGAAAATTCCTATTCAAACAGTGAAATCAAAGATAAAAATAGCCTTGGGTAACCTCAAGGAAAATCTGCTGAAAGGGGAGGAATAATGTCTGAATATCAACCAAACGATTATGCTTCGTTTCTTTATGCAATGGCTGTGGGTTGCCTTGATAAAGAAGATTATATTCAGCTAATAGAATATCTTGAAAATGGCGGAGACTTTCCTTTTCAGGAGTTGGGTGAGTACCAGAATTTAGCTGCATTGTTGCCTTCGTTTTTAAATATTGAATCACCTCCACCCGAGCTGAAAGACAAAGTAGCACGCAGATTATATCGCCTTCGCGATGAAAAAAAACCTGTGGCGCCAAAAGCACCCGCAATAAAACAGTCGCAAAAGAGAAAAACCGCTCTCACTGAAAAGATGATTGTTCCGCCACCTGTACCTGAATTTCCGCAAATGGACGATAGTGTTACCCCGGCGGCAGAAGACGAATTTAAACCTGTAACACCTGCCTCACGCAGAGCATCAGAAACAGCTCGTCCTGCACAGGATACACAGGTACGGAGGAGAATGCAGCAAACCGTACCTAACAGGGAAAAGTACGCCGGTGGACAGGATGAACAGGATTCACCTCGCATCGCTGAGAATGATCAATCACCCGATATGCCTTCATTACGCGATTCTTTTGTTTACAACGATGAGGCATATAATAAACCTCCGCAAGCAGTTGAACAACCGGCTGAAGATAATTTTACAATAAATCTTGATATGCCCGAATCACAGTCAGTTAGCCCGACCCCCGAAATTATCTCTGCGCCCGAAATTTCTGCTTCAACCGGTGAATCATCCGATCTTGAGGCAATTCGCAGGAAGGTTGTGGAGAAAGTAGAAAAGGAAAATGAAGAACTCAAGGGCAGACTTGACGAAATGACTCAGCAACATGCCGGTGTTGGAAAAGGATTGTTTTTCTTCGTGGTAACACTTCTTATCGCAATAATCGGAGGTATTTATTATTTACTGACTGCTCAGATAGAAGAAACCAAAAAAACGGTAAACGACACAGTTACTACACAGTTACAACAATTCGGTTCTGAAAATCAACAAAATCAGAAAATATTACAATTACTTTCCGAACGAAATACCCTTATCAGTGCTTTAAAGGGAACTAGTATTGCGCCAAACGCCTTCGGTAAACTGATGTATAGTCTCGACCGTCAGCAGGGATATATTCAGTTGGGTAATCTTCCACAACCTAACGGAGCAAATGGCTATCAGTTATGGGTGAACATCGATAAATCATTTTATGCGGTTGGCGGTGTGCTTGAATCGACTTTGAATGTTGAATACCATCCGCTTACCGGAATGCCTGAGTTGCCCAAAAATAAGCCGGTGCGGTTTATCGTTACACAGGAGGCAATCGGTACAGTACCTGCTTCGCCCGGCTCTGCTATCTTTCTGGAAGGAATACTCCAATAAAATTAAGAAGGACAGTAAAAAACTATCTTTACTGTCCTTTAAAAACATAATTGATCTGCGTATGATATTTTCCCCTACCTGATTTTACAGCGGGAAATTCGTGTTCACCTGCTGTGCTACTTTAATAATATCGTTTTTGTCTCGGGTTCCTCGTATTAATATAAACGCTGTCCTTCCAAATAAACGCCACAGAATCCGGGGTGAATATATAATTTCCGGTGTCGTAATAGATGTGCTCAAAATAGTCAGGTATGCTATCTTTATTTACATCACCCATTGTTCGTTTCATATTGATTCCCTCGTAGGTCATAAGAAAATGAGGAGGATTGGTAAGCCCCCGAACGAGGAAATAATTATAGTCGATATGTCCCGAGCCTTGTGCGAAATGAAAGTTGACGCGGATATACCGTAACTTTTTCGGAGGCCATGTTTCAAGAGTAATTTTATTGAAACCGCCGTGAGAAGGAACAGGAGCCTCCCATACTATAGAAAATGTGCCGGCTTCATATTTGAAAAGGGTGAGGTAAAAAAATGCTGTTCCAAGTTCTGTACTGTCCAGATCAATAAAGCTGGCATCATAGCCGATAACATTTTTTGACTCAATCAATCGGAGATCATCCTCTTTCGATTTCGCAATCATTGCAATAATATATTGTGTGCCGCCTGATTTTTCGTAAATAACGGCGCTCTGTGGAATATTTTGACTGGAAGTCCTATCAAAATCAATAAGATAAGAACCTTTCGGGTAGTTTTTAATTACATAAGCCATTAGTTCCAGAGTATCTCCTGGAAACCGCTGAGTAGCACGCTTTTCTCTTTCGCGAAGATTAAACTCCTGAATGCTCTCATCTTTTGATACATTGTAAGCCGCCTCGCTGGCTTTATCCTCGGGGTTTGTTGAATCGCCCTGAACCGTTTTTGAATCGTCGCCATTATCGCCGCACGCAGCAATGAAAAGAAATATTGCCAGATATAATAATGTTAGTAACCTTTTTTCCATTTTCCTCTAGTACCTTAATACCTGTTAAACTTGAGGGAGGGAAATAAGGTTCCCTCCCGCAAATGAGAAATATTATACCGAAAATTCCTCAAAAAATAAAGCGCTGCTCTTTATACCAAGCATAAAATGTTTCAGATGGAAGTGCTCATTTGGTGAGTGCAGATTTTCTGAGTTAAGGCCGAGACCCATCAAGACCGATGTTGCTCCAAGTACTTTATCAAATGTAGCAATAACAGGAATACTTCCGCCTTCCCGCATATAGACTGTTTTTTTGCCAAAAGCTTTTTCCATTCCCCTTGCGGCCGCCTGAGTTGATTTTTTATCAAGTGGCGCAAGAACCGGGTAGCCGCCATGAAGCCCTGTTACATTTACTTTAACACTTTTTGGAGCTAACGATTTGATGTAACGGGTAAAAAGTTTCTCGATTTTTTTGGGATCCTGATGTGGAACCAGACGCATACTGATTTTTGCAGTCGCCTTTGAGGGGATAATAGTTTTTGCACCTTTACCTGTAAACCCGCCAAAAATGCCATTGCAATCTAAAGTAGGTCTTGCCCAGGAACGCTCGAGTGTGCTGAAGCCTTTTTCGCCTGCAAGTTCTGCAACACCAATGGAACGCTTATAGGCGGATTCATTAAACTTTAGTTTTTTGAAATTCTCCCGCTCTTGCTGGGAAAGTTTTACTACATCATCATAAAAACCTGGTAAAGTAACTTTTCCGTTTTTATCGTGTAGTTGTGCAATCATTTTTGCGAGAACATTAATAGGATTGGCTACAGCGCCGCCGTATGTTCCGGAATGCAAATCACGGTTAGGACCAGTAACTTCAACTTCCATATAACACAATCCGCGCAAGCCATATGTAATTGTTGGAAGACCCGCTGCGTAGAGTGATGTATCGGAGACCAGTACGGTATCGCATTTCAGCATGTCTTTATATTCACGGATAAAGGGCTCAAGGTGTGGAGAGCCGATTTCTTCCTCACCTTCAATAAGAAACTTCATATTTACAGGCAGACTGCCATAAACTTTAAAGTATGCTTCGACGCTTTTAATGTGCATGAACATCTGTCCCTTATCATCAGTAGCCCCACGCGCATAAATTTTATCATCAATAATTGTTGGTTCAAAAGGAGGCGTGTTCCATAAATCAATCGGATCAACGGGCTGAACATCATAATGCCCGTACACAAGTACCGTTGGTTTTCCGGGTGCTCCCAACCATTCACCATAGACAATCGGATGACCTTCAGTCTGATAGATATCTACCCTGCTGAGACCAGCATCTTTTAATTTTGTTGAAACAAATTGCGCACATGCCTGCATATCGTCTTTATGATCCGGCAATGTGCTTATGCTCTGAATCCTCAAGAGTTCTTTTAGTTCCTCTATGTAGGCTTCTCTGTTTTTTTCAATAAATGATAGAAGTTGCTCCATCAATCCTCCCTTATTCTGAAATGATACTGAATTTGTAAATTATCGGAATATGATCACGGAAATTTCTGATAGTTTCCGGAGAAAGTTTTTCAAGTGTAGTTTCAGGTGGTACATATTTTTCGCGCCATGGATCATCAACAAGATAGAGATTACCCTCATCGTCTGAAGTAATACTCTCGGGCGCTGAGGTATAGGTTAATTCATAATAGCCGGGGATAGTCGTTTGAAAAGGCAGGAGAAAATGCTCCGTAATGGTAAAATCCTCCCGAAATCGTATTCTGAAAATATTTTTATTATTTCTGTCAATACCCCACAGACAAAGAGTTGAGTCGGAAAACAAGCCGCAGACCGTTCCTATCCCCAATGAACGGGTAAACACCTTTTTTACAATTTTACGACTTTGCTTTTCTGCTATATAGATAATTGAACTGTCGGCATATTCTTTCTCATTCCGAATTCCTTCCAAACCGAGATAGAAATATTTATCATCGCAGGCAATTCCCTCGTATCCAAGATTAATAGTAATATTCTCAAGAAACACTGATTCGGGGACGAATTCAATTTTTTGGATTTTTACAACTGTATCGGAAAAAACCGAATTTCTTGCAAAAATGAGTTGAAAGATTCCGGTAAATTTTTTTGCGTGAACCGAATTTCCTTCTACACTCAAATAAACAGCTCCGTTATATCTATCAAATGTAATATCCTCAAAATCTTTTTTCGGAAATACTTCAAAATACTCCTTAACCTCTTTAGAAAGTTCGATAGGAGTAAGTATCAGAGAGCTATCTGCATAAATTTTTAATCGGAACAGATTTCCTATATCATCAGCTAGCAGGAATTCTTTATGATTATTATATGAACGGAGAAATGCAATTCCCGATGTCTGGTCGGTTCGGTTT
>CAYTLQ010000280.1:0-19093 GCA_964438715.1 uncultured Ignavibacteriaceae bacterium | reverse complement strand
AAGTAATTCATACCAAATATTTACGAATTGCCGAAATTGTAATTACGGTTTAGTATCTCCTGTTACGCAAAAGAACCCTGGAATACTCGTTCAGATTTTCTATCACCTTCCCTGTACCCCGAACAACTGCTGTAAGTGGATCCTCTGCAACATGCACAGGTAAATTCGTCTCTAATCGTATTCGTTCATCGAGGCCTTTTAACAGAGCGCCACCTCCGGTAAGCATGACACCTCTGTCAAGAATGTCGGCTGAGAGTTCAGGAGGCGTGCGTTCCAATGTTTGTTTAACAGCATCTACTATTTGTACAACGGATTCATTTAATGCCTCACGAATCTCAACAGATGAAACTTCTGTTGTTTTAGGAACACCACCGACAAGATCTCTTCCCTTTACCTGAACAGTAAGCTCCTCTTTTAGCGGCATTGCCGATCCGGCTTCACATTTAATTGCTTCAGCGGTTTTCTCACCAATAAGGATGTTATGATTCTTCTTGAAAAATTGCATAATTGCATTATTCATTTCATCACCGGCAATTCGGATTGACTCCTCAGTACCAATACCTGAAAGTGAAATTACAGCAATTTCCGTTGTACCACCGCCAATGTCAATTATCATATTACCTACTGGTGCGTCCACATCAATGCCAATACCAATTGCCGCGGCCATTGGCTCTGCAATCAAATGTACTTCTTTAGCTCCTGCATGCTCGGCGCTATCCCGAACCGCTCGTTTTTCAACTTCAGTAACGCCACTTGGAACCGCAACAACTACGCGACGACTTGAACTAAAGCCGGGAGTAACCTGTCGAATAAAGGCTTTAATCATTCCTTCTGCAATTTCAAAATCAGCAATCACACCATCTCTCATCGGTCTGGTTACTCTTATTTCCTTATGAGCCCTTCCCTGCATTTCTTTTGCTTTATGCCCAAGTGCAATAATTTTTTTTGTTGTTCTATCAAACGCTACAATACTCGGTTCATTCAGCACAATACCTTTACCCTTTACATGAATGAGTGTATTCGCTGTTCCAAGATCAATAGCAATGTCAGTAGAAAAAAGATCAAAAATACCCATGAAAAACTCCTAATGCTTAAAATGTCTTTTTCCGGTAAATACCATCATTAGACCTAATTCATTTGCTTTTTTAATTACTTCATCATCTCGTATGGAACCCCCGGGCTGAATAATAGCCTTTATACCATATTCCTTGCAAAGTTCAACTGCATCCGGAAAGGGGAAAAAAGCATCGGATGCACAAACTGCATTTGTTGTATCTAATACTCTATCAATAGCTTTCATTTTTGCAATTTTTACTGAATCAATTCGTGATACCTGACCACCTCCGATACCTATCGTCATTCCGGATTTAGCAAATACGATAGCATTTGAACGAACATGTTTAACGATCTTCCAAGCAAATTCCATATCTTTGATGATAGACTCATCGGGTGTAAGAACAGTCTTAACATCAAGTTTGGACAATTCATCAAAGCCGGTATCATTGCTCTGTGTTAAGTAACCTCCGGGTATAGTTTTAATCTGAGTATTGACTTCAGGGAATTTTAACTGCCTGATAAGTCTTCTGTCTTTCTTTTTTTTCAGAACAGGAAGTGCAGATTCTTCAAATTCCGGAGCAATTATTACTTCGAGAAATATTTCATTAAGTAGTTCTGCTAACTCCAAATCTACCGGACGATTAAATGAAACTATTCCTCCAAAAGCAGATACAGGATCACCCTTCAATGCTTTCTGATAGGCTTCTCCTATATCAGAAGCCACTGCAGCCCCACAAGGAGAATTATGTTTGATAATTCCGCAAAACGGTTCGTTAAATTCAGCTGTTAATTCAGCGGCAGAACAAATATCAAGGATGTTATTATAAGATAACTCCTTACCATGTATAACTTTGAAGTATTCAGAGAAATTACCATATACTACTGCCGATTGATGTGGATTCTCCCCGTATCGTAAAACACTCTCGCGTCTTGCAAAAGTACGCAGATATTCATCTTCTTTCTCTAACAGAGGTGCCAGTACTTTTCCAATAAAAATATCATAGGCAGCCGTTTTGTTAAAGGCATCCAATGCTAATTTTTTTCTGGTTGAAAGGGAAACTTCACCAATTTTCAATTCATTAAGTACTACATTATACTGTGAGGGATGCGTTACAATAGAAACACTATTATAATTTTTCGCAGCCGCCCTGATTAAACTAGGTCCTCCGATATCAATATTTTCGATAAGTAAAGCCAGATTTTCCGGATGCTTTTCTGCAACTTGCTCAAACGGATATAAATTTACACAAACAATTTCAATATTTGGAATTTCAAGTTCTGCAGTATCTTTTCGATCTTCATCAGAATCCCGCCTGTATAATATTCCGCCAAAAATTTTTGGATGCAGAGTTTTAACTCGTCCATGAAAAACTTCGGGAAAACCTGTAAGCTTCTCTACATCTGTGCAACTCAAACCATTTTCCCTGATAAGTTTCGCAGTATTTCCTGTTGCCAGAATATTATAACCCAGAGAAATAAGTTCTCGTGCGAAATCTACTATCCCCGATTTATCATAAACACTTATTAATGCAAATTTTTCCAAATTATAAACCTGTAACTAAATCAAATAAACCCGGTTTTCTCTTACGCTAACCCTATTGTCAATAAAAGCCTTAATAACCTCCGGATATAACTCATGCTCTAATTTCAGAACCCTTTGAGAAATTTCTTCAGGATTCCTAACATCAGAAATATCAACTGCTTTTTGCGCAATAATCAACCCACAATCGTAATTTTCATCCACGAAATGAACGGTCGGTCCGGAAACTTTAACAGATGAATTAAAGACCGCCTGATGAACCCGCATACCGTACATTCCTTTTCCTCCAAAAGCCGGTAATAACGCAGGGTGAATATTGATAATTCTTTTAGGAAATTTTTGAATATATTCCAGAGGAATTAATTTTAAGAATCCTGCTAAAACAATTAAATCAGGAGTAATTCCTTCAATAATTTTCAGTGCCTCTGAATAGTCAACAAAACCTTGCTCCACATTTTGTCTGACCGAAAGTACAGGGATTTTATATTCACGGGCAAAATCAATAGCGCCACATTCTAACTTATCGGAAACTAATAGTTTTATTTCAATTTTTCCGGCTAAAAGAGGCGAATTGACAATAGCCTGAAAATTTGATCCTCTACCTGAGGCAAAAACTACTAATTTTAACATAATAGCTTACAAAATTAAGAAAAAAATTAGGAAAAATTGATAAAAATGGATGATTTTTAATAATTTCGAAGTATTTCAGTCCAGAATCTGGTATCTGTACCTAAGAGCCGAACAAAGGCTTTTAAGACGGTTTGAGTACTCAAAATCGCTGAAAGATTCTGCCTTTTCTAAAAAAATAATTCCTTCATCCCCGTTTTTCATACTGAGCGCTGAATAAGCTGCAAAGTAGTTTGCGTAGGGTTCAATCCATGTATTTCGGCTTGCATTATTTATAGCCCGTTTTGCAAAATTAAGGGATTCAGGATATTTTTTGAGAGCTAATGCAGCTTCACTTGCGTAAACATATAACTCCGCCTTTTTTCTATCATCATTTACAATTTCTGATGAAAGTTTTTCAACAGAGTCCAAAACTGCGTTGTATGAGCCCGATTCGAGTAAATTCTTTAATTTTATTATTCTTTTCTCTAACGGTGTAATTTCTTTTTTCAAATAAATTTCTGAGTATTTTGCCGCAAAAAAATCATCATCGAGAGATAGGTTCCCTTTTGTTGCGGATGGATAATAAACTTTTGCCATTTCTCTATCGTCTAAAAACTCATAACAAAGAGCAAGACGAAAATAACCTATACCTGAATAATTTTTTTCCCTGGTTTTTGAAAGAAATTTAATATAATACTCTTTTGCACTGTTGTAGTTACCCTTAAAAAATTGAATATCCCCAAGAATAAAATGAGAAAAAGCCGATATCTGGCTGAATTTTTGGTTGTCAGATTTTATAATCCTTTGAAAAATCGGTTCAGCTTGATTTAAGTTTCGCTTTTTCATTTTAATAATGCCATCTGAATATTGAAAAAGCAGGTTGTTGGGATAACTTTTCGTAAGACCTTCAATCCAATCATCTGCAGAATTATAATCATGTAAGTATTCAGTAAGAATTTGTGCAAGAAAATACTGCGCCGGCACTTTTGTGTAATTTCCTTTAGTCGCAGCCATTTTCAGTAAGGTAATTCCTTCACGAATACTACCCTTTAAGCCAACCATGTTAAGCGCCCATTGAAAGGATGATGGGACCTGAGACATTGCGAATTTAAAGAGTCCTAAGCCGGTTCTGGCGTCAACATTATCCTTATTTATTTCAAGTACCTCAGTGAGGGAGGAATGAGAGTTCTTACTCGCCCAGATCATTTCAAGATAATTCTGCGCTTTTCCATGTGCAATAGCTCGTAATGTATAGGCATTTCCTTCAAATAGTAATGCCATTTCCAACATTTTTTCATTTTTCTGCAGAACTTTTGCTTTATCGATAGCAATACCGGAAAGGGTGTTGAACTTATCTAAGTCCTCATCATTATTGTTGCCTAAGTAAAACCATAAATATAATTCGGACTTAAAATAATAACCTCTGGGATCATTGGGATAATTCTCAATAATTTTATCATAAACTTGTTCAGCACTTTTCGGATTAAAATTGTATGAAAAATTATTTCCCTGTCGGATGAGTGAGTTGATTGCATCCTCGTAATTGGTTAGTGCGTTTTTGGGAAATACAATCGAAAGGGAGAGGACTATTACTGTAAAAAATTTCATTTAGTTTTAATTGACTTTTCGTAGTACCGTAGTGCCGCTTTGACAAATTCTCTGAAAAGAGGATGTGACTTTGTAGCGCGTGATTTTAATTCGGGATGAAATTGACACCCAATAAACCATGGATGGTCTTTTAATTCAATCATCTCGATCAATTGCTGATCGGGTGACATACCACTGAAAATCATTCCTTTGGAGATAAATTCATTGCGAAACTTATTATTGAATTCATATCGGTGTCTATGTCGCTCAGTAATATAATCGGCTTTATAAGCTTCATGGGCTTTTGTACCATGTTGAATAATACATGGATAGGCGCCCAATCTCATAGAAGCGCCTAAATTTTTTATATTTTTTTGGTCCGGCATCAAATCAATAACACTGAATTTATTCTTCTTAAACTCAGAACTATTTGCAGAGTGAATGTTACAAACATTTCTTGCAAACTCTATTACCGCACATTGCATACCTAAGCAAATGCCAAAAAATGGAATATTATTTTCTCTGGCGAATTTTATTGAATGAATCATCCCTTCAACACCTCTTTCTCCAAATCCCCCGGGAACAAGAATACCATTTATACCAAGAAAATGTTTACTTACATTAGATTCATCAACTTCTTCAGTGTTTACATAACGAATTTTTACTCTTGCATCATTTTCTGCCCCTGAATGAACAAAAGCTTCAATAATACTTTTATAGGCATCTGAGTGGGCTACATATTTACCGGCAAGAGCTATCTCAACGGTTTTTGATGGATTTTTCACTTTATGAAAAAATCCTTCCCATTCCTCTAACCGGATTTTCTTTTCAGCGAGATTTAATTGTTTAAGGACAATGCTATCAAGTTTTTCTTTATACAATACCAATGGAACTTCATAAATAGATGAACAATCATAGGCTGAAATAACCGACTTACTCTCAACATTACAAAAAAGTGCAATTTTCTCTCTTATTTCCTTTGGTAATTTAGACTCTGAGCGGCAAACAAGAATATCAGGTTGAATTCCCAGTTCAAGTAAGTTTTTTACACTATGCTGAGTTGGTTTAGTTTTCACTTCACCTGCTGAGGGAATATAAGGGACCAATGTAACATGAATGGAAAGTGCATTTTTACGACCGACCTGCAACATTAATTGACGCATTGCCTCCAGAAACGGCAAACTCTCAATATCTCCTACAGTGCCACCTATTTCAGTGATAATAATATCATATTCACCTAATTCACTGAGACGCTGCATTTTTAGTTTAATTTCATCTGTAATGTGAGGTATTACCTGAACTGTTTCTCCAAGATAATCTCCTCGTCGTTCTTTAGTGATAACTTCGTTGTAGATTTGTCCGGTCGTGGTATTATTAGAGCGGGTCATATTCTGGTCAAGGTATCGCTCATAATGTCCCAAATCTAAATCCGTTTCAGCTCCATCTTCAGTTACATAAACTTCTCCATGCTGATAGGGACTCATAGTACCAGGATCAACATTAATATATGGATCAAATTTTTGGATAGTGACTCTGTACCCGCGTTGTTTTAATAGTAAACCTAGAGATGAAGCAGTAATACCTTTACCTAATGAGGAAACTACTCCGCCTGTTATGAAGATATATTTAACTTTGTTTCGTGCAGACATTGAAAAATTTTTGGACTTAAATATAGCCGTTATGCTATAGAATTACAAAAAATTTCCTTCTTTAAATCTTAGATAAATAATAAAAAACCCCGAAATCGAACGACTTCGGGGTTAACAAAAATTTTGATTATTATTTAAGCAGTATCATTTTCCTTACAGAAGAATAATCACCTGCTTCAAGTCGGTAAAAATAGATTCCGCTACTGAGATTTAACCCATTTTCTCCAACTTTAACAGTAACTTTATATTCACCGGCATCTTGCACCTCATTGACCAACTGACTTACGACATTTCCTAAAACATCATAAACGATTAATGAAACCTTAGTCTGTTTCGGGATTCTATATGAAATTACTGTGGAAGGATTAAATGTATTCGGATAATTTTGATTCAAAGAAAATTCTTCAGGGATAATTTCTGTATTCTGTTGTATTCCTACAACTACATCAGTTCCTCCTGAAAAAGCGACGACAAAACCGTTTCTACTGCCGGCAGCAAATTCCAAGGTACCGTTCTTATCAATATCGCCCATAGGCCAAATACATTCTGCGGCTTCGCCACTGCCAGTAAATTCATAAGAAAAAATCTGTTGTCCTGTTTTTGAATCAAAAACATAAATCTTCTTATCAAGCGAGGCAACTCCAACTTCTCCAAGGGAGTCAGCATTGAGATCGCCTAATAGCCCTACACCAAGGTTATTTCCCGTTGTATTGCCGGTAAGTATAATATTTCCGGTACTACCTTCAAGTACAAACACAGAGCTGGTTAAAGCGCTTACAAGAATATCATCAACACCCGATTTATTCATATCAGGTATGATAAAAAGATCTTCAATAAACACATTACCCAAAAACTTCGTCCAGATTTGAACGCCGGCATCACCTGTAAGTGCATAAACATAGCCACCTACATCACCTGCAATTACATCGCTTGTGGAGAGTCCGCCTATATTCTCAATCTCTTCACAACCCCAAACCGCCCTTGCAGTCGGGAATGCCCAAATAGGATTACCTGAATGATCAAAACCAAGAACTTCGGCAGTAGTAGAACCGGCAGTTCTCGAACCCACTGCACCGCCATCATCAGTAGCTGTTATCGCATCTTTCATTTTTAAGGTTGCGCTTTGATCCAACCGCCATATTTGTTGACCATTAACACCATTCAGAAGAAAAACTGAAAACCTGCCTGAACCAGTGTATTCATTTCCACTTACTGATGCGAGCACATCCCGGATTCCATCATTATTCCAATCACGGGAGACATCAATTCCATTGACATCACCCTGATCATAATTAATTGGGTCACCGAATTCCCATAATTTTTCACCGGTTCTCCCGCTGATAGCTATAACCGATTCACTGCCTCCGGCAGTACCTATAACAACATCAATCATACCGTCATTATTTAGGTCAGGACAAATCTGTAAACTCTGTTGTCTATCAACATTTCCCGTGTTTTGATTATCAGGCGAAGTTGAGAAAACCCATAAGACATCTGCCGTGCCCGAGCTATTTCCATTAAATGCAATTGTCTGATAGTTATCTGTAGTAACAATAATATCTTCTACTCCATCTCCGTTAATATCGGCAAAGGTCTTTATGTAACGGGCGGTATAGTCATCAAATGAAGTGGAAGGATTATCAGGAACCCTTCCCTCCCACATTTTGGAACCAAGGAGGGAGTCAAATGCTGTACCGGTAGCCGATAACAAAATAGTTTTAATGTTTCCGTTAGAAGCATTTGAATAGACTGTGAGAGTGTCAAAATAGTTTGTGTACGCAGTTGGAGAAAACCAGATACGAATTTTTGTTCCCGAAACTGAGTCAATATTCAAAGGGAAATTTACCGGAACCAATTTAAAGTTGGTTGTCTTTAAAGTTATCGAGTCAATTTTTAGTATTCCGGAGCCATAGTTTGAAATTTCAAGATAGTTAGAAGAAGTACTTCGGATTCTTTTATTTCCATAGTTTATAGCGGTCTCAGAGAAATGTACATAGGGAGCTGTATAAATTCCACTACCTGAAAGTTTCACTTTACTAAACTCAAAATTAGGGTCATTATGAAATATTAAAATTGAATCTTTGTAAGTTTGATATGAAGACGGTTTAAATTTTACATTAAAGAACCTAGTACTGTCTTTTTTGATGATAAAGGGCAGAGATATGTCAACCATAAAATCATTATTACTTACAAAAATTGAATCAATGATTAAATCGGCAGTTCCATAATTTTTGATATACACACTGTTAAACCTGCTGGTGTCTATTTGAACATTGCCAAAGTCGATAGATTGCGTGAGAAGATTAATACTTGGCGTTCCACTACCACCTAAATCGTACTTAAATAATGCTCTTCCTGAAGAAGAATTAACAGGTTCAGCAAGTAACCATAAATATTCACCATCCCAAGCAAGACCTCGGGGATTTTGTCTAATGCCCGGTTGTTCAGGGACATGAAAAGAAAATAGTGTATCCTTAGTATTTAAATCAACAGCGTAAATATTTTCCGGATCGCCATCAAATCCATCCATAACATAAAATAAAGTATCTCCTTTAAAGGTAACTCCCTGAGGCTGCAAACCAAAAACCGGAATAGTATCGGTTAATTGTTTTGTTGTCAAATCCAGCTTATAAATCGCAGCAAGATTATTTGGATAATAAACTGTAACCCATAAACCCCCTCGATCATAAGCCATACCGCCGAAATACCAGGAACCTGCTCCGAAACTTGCGCTAAGAATTGAATCTAACACAACACCTGAAGAGGTAACTTTATAAAAATCTGATTTTGCCGTTTTTCTCTCTAAATACCAAAAATTCGTTCCATCATGAGCTAATCCCTGCGATGTCTGAATTGATGCATACTGAATATTAAATGAATCGACAGGTTGTCCATTCATGTTTATTTTCAATACTTTCCCTTTATTTGAAACAGGACTTGAAGACCCACTGGACATCCATAAAAAGCCATCGTAGTAAACAAGCCCATAACCCTGATCGGTCATAGCGTAACGCGGTAAAGGATAAGTCTGAATAAGTGATTGTGCAAAATGATTTGGTGATAAAAAAGAGAGAAAGAAAATAAATAAAAAATAATACTTAGTTTTATTCATAGGAATCCTCTATAATTTTTAGGTACGCGGATTTTTTGAGCACCAATCCTTTATGTAGTCTGCAATTTCGTGTGTCGGTGCACCGGGGGTAAATAATTTTCCTATTCCCATATTATTAAGAGTAACAAGATCTTCATCGGGAATAATTCCACCGCCGGTCAATAAAACATCATTTAATCCTTTTTCTTTCATCAATGAAAGAATTTTAGGAAATATCGTCATGTGTGCCCCGGAAAGAATGCTTATTCCAATAACATCCACATCTTCCTGCAATGCTGCCTCAACAATCATTTCAGGTGTCTGTCGGAGTCCTGTATATATTACCTCCATCCCTGCATCTCTCAATGCTGCGGCTATAACCTTTGCTCCCCTGTCATGTCCATCCAGACCTGCTTTTGCAATCAATACACGGATTTTTTTTTCCATATTAAATTTCCTCTAATTGAACTCTGATTTTTTTTCCAAATTCGTTCATTTCACCGTTTTTATATTTCTTTAAATTTAAGCGAAATTTAAAGCCATCAGAATTGTATCGTGGAATAAGATGTACATGAGAATGAAAAACAGATTGACCGGCGGCTCTGCGATTGTTCATTACCAAATTTAATCCATCCGGCTGTAAAGCAACAGAAACTGCAGTAGAAACTTTCTTCACAACCGAAAACAACTGCGGTACTAATTCAGCAGGTAAATCAAAAATATCTTCATAATGTAATTTTGGTATTACCAAAGTATGACCAAAATTCATTGGATTAATATCAAGAAAAGCCAGTGTTAATTCGTCCTGATAAAGAATTTCTGCAGGAGAATTTCCGGCGGCGATTTCACAAAAAACACATTTCATATAGTAAAATTATCATTAATTCACTTATGAGCCAAAGTATTTTACCCGAATTTGAAAAAGTAAAACTCATCAATGATTATGAAGCATATTCGGAATTGTGAGAAAATATTCCAAACACTCCTCCCGTATGAATAAACATGACAGGGGTATTTTTATTATTTTTTAGGAAATGGTCATTATATGCACAAAATGCTTTCCCTGTATATGTTGGGTCAAGAATAATTCCAGTTTGATGTGCAAAATCTCTGATGATTTTCACTTTCGATAATGATATTTTTTTATAACCTTCCTGACTATAGCCATCTATTATCGAAAGTCGGATTAAATCTACCGGAACCGAAGTATTAAGTTGAGAAAGAGCTGCTGCAAGAAATTTAATAATTTTATTATTCACTACTTTTGGAGAATACAACACATTAACAGCATAAACATCCATTTTAAGTCTGAAAATTGAATTTGCGAGAAGTAAACCCGCGGCGGTTCCACCACTTCCAGCGGCAATACAAAATCCTTTAATGCCACTAAGCTGATTCTGCTCTAACATCTCTCTTACAGCCTGAACATAGCCTAATACACCTACTACGGAACTTCCTCCCTCCGGAATAATATATGCATTAACTCCTTTTTTGCTCAGCTTTGTTTTTTCAGCTTCCATTAAAGAATCGACATTAAGAAATTCTTTTTTTGAGATGTAAGAAATATCCGCCCCAAGAAACTGATTGATGAGCAGATTCCCCTGAGGATATGTTTGTTTCTTACCCCAAAGAAATAATTTTACTTTCATTCCAAGTGATTTGGCAGCAGCAGTGGTCGCTCGGGCATGATTGGACTGATCTCCTCCACAAGTGATAATAACATCAGAATTATTTTGTTGAGCATCATATAATAGGTATTCTAACTTTCGTATTTTATTCCCTGAAGTTAAGAAACCTGTGTTATCATCCCGTTTTATGGTAAAAGACGATCCGTTATAGGTACACTTCTCTGTTTTTGTGGGGAGTAATGCAAGGGAGAGTCGCTTATTGAGAAATTTTTCAAAATTCATCTGGTTAAAAAATATTTCATTTTTTTGCGAACGAACTCAAGATCTTCAGGAGTATCTACAGAGAGGCTTTCGTATTCAGTTTCAACAACTTTTATTTTTATCCGATTTTCCAATAATCGGAGTTGCTCAAGTTTTTCGATGCGTTCAAGTTCACCTTGAGGAGTTTTTGTAAATTTCAGCAGTGTTTTTTTTCGATAAACATATAATCCAATATGTTTATAATACACCTCATTTGAGAATGCTTCTCTCGGAGTATTATAATCCCTTCCGAATGGAATTATGGAACGGGAAAAATACAACGCATCATTGTGCATATCAAAAACTACCTTTACAGTAGCTGTTGAAGAAAGATCTTCAAATGAGGTAATTCTCCTGACAAGAGTAGAGACTTCAACATTTTCATCTATTAACAGTGGTTCAATTGCCTGATCAATCATTGTCCCGGGGATAAATGACTCATCACCCTGAATATTTACAACTATATCTGCATCAAATATATCCTGTACAACAAAAGCAATTCTGTCTGAACCTGTTTGTAAAGTATCCGGAGTCATAACAACTTCCGCTCCAAAACTCCGACAAGCATTAAAAATGCGTTTATCATCAGTGGCAATTATTAAGCGGTTTAACAAAGATGATTTGGCGGCACTTTCATAAGTCCGTTGTATCATAGGTTTTCCTAGTATATCTACCAGAGGCTTTCCGGGTAGTCTTGTGGAAGCATACCTTGCAGGGATTACACCAACAATCATTTTGGATTTTTAATAACTTTAGGAACAATAAAAAAGGAACCATCATGTTGAGGGGCAACTGCCAAAGATAATTCTTTCAACCCCGATTCTATACTTTTATCCTCTCGAAATACATTTTGTAATGGTACCGGCGTAGCCAATGGTTCAATATTTTCCAGATCGAGAGAATTCAAAATTTCGACATAATTTAGTATCTCAGTCATTTCACCAGCCATTATTTCTAATTCATCGTCATTAAATTTTAATCTTGCCAAATCTGCTATATTCTTTGCGGTTTCAACCGTAACTTTCATATTAAACTCCCTTTTTCATATCAATTATTCTTTCCCGAACTTCTTCCATAAGCCGTATTTCATCATTTTTATTTTTAACAGTCGAGGTATCAATTGCTTTACCAAAGACTACTTCAATAGTACCTTGTTTTATAATCAGTTTGCCTTTAGGCATTATCTCATCAGCGCCTTTTATTGCTACGGGTATGATTGGGTGATTAACCCTCGCAGCTAAGTAAAATGCTCCCCTCTTAAAGGGTTGCACCTCTCCTGTTTTGCTTCTTGTACCTTCAGCAAACAATACTACGGAAATATTTTTATTCGACATTAAATTTTTTGCCCGCTCAATACTTTTCATAGCTTTTTCCGGATTCTGGCGGTCAATTAAGATAAATGGACCAGTTACAAGTTGCCAGCCAAATATGGGTATTCGGGCAAGTTCCTTCTTAAAAACTATGGACACTCTTCCCGGGAACGCAGCCATCAAGGCAGGAATATCAAACATACTACTATGGTTTGAAACATATACATAAGTTTTTCCTTGTTCAACATTTTCAGTACCCTTTACTGATAATTTCACTCCACTGATAAATAAAACCCCTCTGGAATATACTCGTGATAAGTAAAAGTATGTTGTAAAGGAACGGTCAATTATATTAGCTAACTGTGCAATAATTGACATTAAAATAGTATATAAGACTATGAGTAATAACTGAATTATATTCATTATAGTTAATTATAATTTTCCTGTGAGGAGTATCTTTTTTTTTCGGAACTAAAAATTATAATAAACGCAAAAGCAATACCAATAAGTGCTCCTATGAAATCTGCAATAAAATCATTTAATTCGCAACTTCTCCCTGTTATAAACAACTGATGAATTTCATCGAATACCCCGTAAATCGAGGCAATAATCAATGCTGATAACAAGTATGAAGAACTTAAAGATTTAAATCTTTTTTGAAATCTGAGAGTAAAACTTAGTAAAAAACTTAAGCCTGAATATGCGACAGAATGCTCAAATTTATCACCCATTCCAACAGAGGGCACTTTCTGAGCAGGTAGTGATGTAAAAACCAACATTGTCGTCCAATACACCGCAAGTACAATAACCAGATAGGAATAACCATTTTTTCGTAAAAAATCTATCAATCGATTTGCCTTAATTTCTTAATTGCAAAAGGTAAGTATTCCGTGAGATCTGAGGCGGTATATCCGAATTCAGTCTTATGTTGTTTCAGAAGGTCAGCCGCATAACTTTGTAGATAAACACCAGCATAAGCCGAGTTTAAACAAGTATTTTTCTGAGCACTTAAAGAACCAATTACACCGGCAAGAACATCCCCGAAACCAAACTTTGCCATTCCCGGATTCCCTGTACTATTCACAAATATCATCCCTTGAGGAGAAAAAGTAATTGACCTGAAATCTTTCAATACAAGCACACATTGGAATTTGGCAGAAATCTCCTTTCCAATATTCGGGAGGTCTTTTCTTATATCATCAATCGAAAGACCAGTCATTTCTGCAAATTCACCCATGTGAGGGGTAAGGATAATATTTTTACATTTTTTGATGGTCCTTTGTGATAATCTGTTAATTACTTTCAGAGCATCGGCATCTACAATCAGGTTCTTAGAATAATACCTGTTGAATATTACCTCCAATGCATCCAAAGTCTCGTTTTCGTCACCAAGACCTGGTCCGATGATAACACTATCGGCGCGCTCAAGTAAAGTCTTTAGTTCATCCAGATGACTGACTTCGAGATATGCAGTTGATTCTTTACCATATCGGAAATACACAAGATGAGACTCAAAATTTCTGGGATATTTTAATTGTATTTGCTTAGGAATTGCTAAAACCACAGCTCCACAACCCGCTCGAAATGCAGACCTTGCAGTTAAAAAAGCTGCGCCGGGATATTTGACGGAGCCTGCAATAACAACTAACCTGCCTGAACTATATTTATGAATATTCTTTGGTTTTTCAGTAAAAAACGGGAGAATATCTTTTTTTTCAACTAAATAAGCAGAAGTCTGATATTTTTGCAATTCAAATTCAGGAATACCTATTCCCTCAACTACAACCAAACCACTATGTAAGTACCCGTTAGAAAAATAGAGCCCCTGTTTCGGACCTGCCAGAGATATTGTTATATCAGCTTTGAACGCACTCGTTGAGTATCCTGTGTCGGCATTAACTCCTGTTGGGATATCTAAAGCTATCCGTCTGGCAGATGCCGAAGATGCCATTTTTACAATCTCGTCAAGGGGAGATTCAAGATTTCCTCTTGAGCCGCTCCCTAAAATTGCATCGATAATAAAATCAGATTGTTTTAAGAGTCTATCTAATTTTTTTATGTTTACTTCATTTATTGTTAATCCGGAATACTCCTTAGCAAGATTTTGCAATATTTGGAAATTAGATAGAGCATCCTCTGAAAATTCATTGGAAGGATAAAGATGAATTACATGGACAACAAATCCACAATTAAATAAGTGTCGGGCAACAGCGAATCCGTCCCCGCCATTATTACCTTTTCCACAAAGAATACAAAAGACAGAGTTATTTTTTATCCCTGGAAAGTGCTTTTTTATCGCATTAACAATGTTTAGAGAGGCATTTTCCATAAGGATTAGCCCCGGTATTTTATATTTCCCTATTGCAGTAGCATCCAACGCCCGAATCTGCTGTGCAGAATATAGGGGTAACATATTCCAATCTATGGAATAAATGATGATATCAGGTCAATTATTGAACCCGGTGCAAGCCCAATTACTACTACTAACATTGCAGAGACAACTATTCCAAGCAAACCGGTATTTGATTCTTCAAATTGAAGAGTAGTTTCACTTTTCTTAAAGTACATTAAAACAATTATCCGAAGATAAAAATATACACTCACAACGCTCGAAAGAACACCAACAATTGCCAACCAGGTCATATTGGCTTTAATGGCGGAGATAAATACATAGTATTTACCAAAAAAACCGGCAAACGGAGGAATTCCAGATAATGAAAACATAAATATAGAAAGCAAAGCCGCTAACAAAGGATTTTGGTTTGAAAAACCGGAATAGTCTTCAATCGAAAGGTATTTTTCGTCTGTCGATTCAATCATGCTGATAATACCAAATGCACCAAGATTCATAAATGAGTATGCAACAAGATAGAAAATAATACCTGCACTACCTTCACTATTACCGGCAGCAAGTCCAATTAACATATACCCTGCGTGCGCTATAGATGAGTAGGCAAGCATTCGTTTAATATCGTTTTGCACCAAAGCAACAACACTGCCATAAACCATTGAAAGAACCGCTAAAGTTGAAATAAAGGGAGCAAAAAAATTTATCCGGTTCACCAATACAGGAGTGAAAATCAAAATGAGAGCGCTAAAGGCAGCAGCTTTACCGGTTGTAGATAAAAATGCGCTTACGGTAGTTGGGGCACCCTGATAAACATCAGGAACCCACATGTGAAAAGGAACTGCTGCAATCTTAAAGGTAAATCCAATGATGAATAGAAGTACTCCGGCTACAAAAACAGGATTTTTGATCTGATCAGGGAAAGACAAAATGATTGAATCAATTGATAACGATTGAAGCGAACCATAAATGAGAGCCATACCATAAACAATAAATCCCGTGGTGAAGGAACCGAGAAGAAAATATTTTAAAGCGGCTTCATTACTTTTTAGATTTTTCCTCCTGAAACCTGCTAGGATATAAAAACAGATCGACATCTGCTCCAGCCCGATAAATACCATAATAAGATCTCTTGCACCGGCGAGCATCATCATACCCAAAACAGCAGAGAGCAGCATGATGTAATATTCTCCAAAGTTTATATCCGCCTTTTTGATATAACCTAAAGAAATCATTACAACAATGGCCGCTGTAAAGTTAAAGAGGAAATAAAAAATATGAACATTACCGCCAACGGCAAGCATACCATTGAAAAGTACTGTCTGAGTATTCACAGTAAACAAAGATAAGTAGCCGGTAATCAGCAAGGCTGCCACTGAAAACCAGCCTACAATAGCTTTACTGTTTTTAACATACATTTCAATAATTAAGGCCACTAAAATTGCTCCTCCAAGAATTATAAGAGGAAGCATTTGAATCAAATCATTAGTTGTAAATTGCATAACTACTCAATAAAAATAATATCTTCATCTGTTGCTTCAATCTCAACGACATGTTTTTCTTTAAGATAAAGCACCAATTTTCTGTGATTGTTTAAGTTAAATACATCTTCACCAAAATTAACAGCTACCATTTTAATTGCTTCGTGTCTCGACACGACTTCTTTCAGGTCATCATAGTCATTAAAGTAAAGATCCATAAAAAATTCATGATAGTCGGCAGATACTTGCTTCCCATTCTGCGAAAAATCGGTGTAAATTTTATCATCAAGAATTACCTTAAGAATATGTGCCTTAAATGGAAGAAGTATTCTGTTCCCATAATAAAGACCATGTTTTTTATATTCAAGTACTTCCTGAATTTTCATAAAACTATCCTTTCTGATAAATGAAAAGATACCAGACAAGAGTAAATACCGGTAATAACACGGGCAGTGAATAACGCACAATATATACAAAAAAGGACGGCATTCTTATACCGGCTCGTTCACTGATTGATTTTACCATAAAATTAGGTCCATTACCAATATAAGTCATAGCACCAAAAAAAACGGCGGCGATTGAAATAGCTGTCAGATAAATCGAATCAACGGAGACAAATTGCTGTACATCTGATCGCAAATTTATATCAAGACCAAATTTACCCATAGCAGAACTGAGAAAATTAAGGTAGGTAGGAGCATTATCCAAAAAAGCGCTAAGAATTCCTGTTGCCCAGAAGAACATTGAAGGCGTAAGTCCTTCACTATAAAGTTTACTTTCAAAAGCAATTAATTGCAATGCGGGAACCATAGTTATAAAAATGCCAATAAACAAATATCCTACTTCTTTTATCGGTTCAAAATCAAATTCGTTCGCCTTCAAATTATGTTCATCGGCAAACTGGTATCCAATAAACGCGGCAGTAAACATTATTATTTCTCTTATTCCAAATGGTAAGGGAGAAAGTGATGGTACAAAAGGCATAATAGATGGATCAATAAAAACCGAAAAGAGTACTATAAGTAAGAGAAAGAGATTTAATTTCCCCTTAAGACGAACACGCGGAAAACTAACTAAAAAAGTTTCGTTATTTCTTTTCCCGACAATATAATCGATAAAGAAGAAAATACTTGTAATTATTACTAAACTCATTAACCATGGAAATAAAACTTTTCCGATTACCCAAAAGAACGGTACACCCTTTAGAAAACCCAGAAATAAAGGTGGATCTCCGATGGGAGTAAGTGCACCACCTATATTACTAATCAGGAATATGAAGAAAATTATATGCAGTGGTTTAATTCGCTCGGCATTTAATTTAATAAATGGTCTTATGAGTAACATCGAAGCTCCGGTCGTTCCTATGATATTCGAAATTACTGAGCCAAAGAATAAAAAAATGCTGTTTATTACTGGACCTCCTGTACCTTCAATCTTTATGAGAATACCACCGGTGATAACGAACAGACCTGTTAAGATACCCATAAAAGAAATAAACTCAGCAACCGAATGGTAAATACTACCGAAATCATTAAGAATCACAACATAGTACACAAAAACTATAAGTGCCAACAACAAGCTGATTTTTGGATAGTGTTTCTCCCAAAAGTGCCGGTAAAAAACCGGACCTGTAGCAATCATCAAAAGCAAAAACACAAATGGCAAAACCATATATGGTTCGGGTAAAACTTGTTCGACTGTCTGCGTTGGTAGAGTTGTTTGTTCCGGTTTAACCATTGTATTTATTTAACTGAAGAAGAAACACCAGAAATAACCTGATCTATTAATTTGACTGAAGCAGTTTCTGTCAGCCCCAAAAAAGTAGATGGATAAACACCAATCCAAACAATGAAAAGAATAAGTATCGCGAGTATTCCAATCTCACCATTCGACAGGTCTTTAAGTTCAACAAGTTTATCGTTTGTAACTGTACCAAAAACAACCCTTTGATACATCCACAACAAATAAACTGCGGCAAAGATCACTCCTGAAGAAGCTATGATACTGAACCACCAGTTATTAAGAACAGGAGATTTAAAGGCTCCCAATAAAATCAGAAATTCGCCCACAAAACCGTTAAGTCCCGGCAGACCAATTGATGAAAGTGAAATAATCAGTAAAATCGTTGAATATATAGGCAATATTTTGGCAATTCCTCCGTAATATGCTATTTCCCGGCTATGTGTTCTGTCATAAATCATACCGACCAAAAGGAATAATGCTCCTGTTGAAAGTCCATGATTTATCATTTGTATAACAGCACCCTGTACCGCCTCGGTTGTTAATGCAAAAATTCCAAGCACAACGAACCCTAAATGTGCTACCGATGAATACGCCACAAGCTTTTTCATATCTTTTTGTACCATAGCAACAAGCGCACCGTAAATCACTCCGACTACTGCCAGGAATGATATATATGGTGCAAAATCAATTGCCGCATCAGGAAATAAAGGTAGTGAGAAACGGAGTAAGCCATAAGTACCCATTTTCAAAAG
>CAYTLQ010000279.1:0-8790 GCA_964438715.1 uncultured Ignavibacteriaceae bacterium | reverse complement strand
TTGAGCTTTTAAAATGTCGATGAATCGGGCATAAACAACAGAAAACATAAAATTATAAACATCGTTTACATAATTTATTCTTTTAAAAACTTGATATTATTACAATAAAAAAAATATAAATTGAATTATTCAGAAGTCTCTATTACAAAATCATCAGCGAATGGGAAATTCCATGCATACGACTCCTGTCGTACAACAAGTCCAAGAGGAGAGTGATCAACTATTGGCTCACCGTTTGAAAATACTAAGTTCGTATCTGTATATTCAGCTACAAAATCCTGATGTGAAACAGCGGAAGGAGAATAATACCGGGAACTAAGCAGAGAAGACCTTTCAAGCATAAGAGATCCTCTCGCATTCGTCCATTCAAATCCACCGCCCCGGGCGGCAACTGAAGCTGCATCCACAGCGCCTGTAGTAACAAAAGGTCCGGTTTTTCCACTGCCTAAACTATCATTACTTTTATAGGCGCCTACCCATAAGCCGCCATCAAATATATGTTCTATCCCGCTTCCGCTTGGATATTCACAGGAAGGCTGTGCAGGCCATTTTGAAAAACCATGACCGTATGTACCGAAATTCGTTATTGTAACTCTCAGATTACCTACATTAGTATATTTTGAGTTATCATCATCAAGAACTTTTTCAAAATTCTGGCTTTGACCTCGCAATAAAGAAGCACTGAGAATAAGTAAATAAAAATAAATTGATATTTTCATCAGTAAAGGTTATTCAGTTCTCTGATTTTTCAAGTAGTTTTGCATGTGCATCTGCGTGATATGAACTTCTAACGAGTGGAGATGATTCAATTGCCTTGAACCCCATCTTTTTCCCTTCGATTCGATAAAAATCAAATTCATCGGGTGTTACAAATCGGTTGACCGGTAAATGATTTTTTGTTGGCTGAAGATATTGTCCAATTGTCATCACCTCACAACCAGCATTCCTTAAGTCTGACATTAGTTCGATCACTTCTTCCTTCGTTTCTCCAATGCCAACCATAATGCCACTTTTTGTAAGCAATCCTTTTGATTTGAACCATGTAATAAGTTGTAAACTTCTATCATATTTCGCCTGTGGGCGCACGGCATGATAGAGACGCCTAACGGTTTCCATATTATGATTAAGAATATCAGGGGGATTCTGCATTATTTTATTGAAGGCTATTTCTTCACCCTTAAAGTCCGGAATAAGTATTTCAATAGTGCACTTAGGCATAACATTTCTAATACGCCTGACTGTTTCAGAGAATATTGATGCCCCCCCATCTACTAGTTCATCTCTGTTCACCGAAGTAATAACAACATGATTCAATTGTAATTTTTCGACACTTTCAGCAACCCGTCGGGGCTCGTCTAAGTCAAGTTCGTTAGGCATACCAACCTTAATATTACAAAACCCACAACTTCTTGTACAGGTGTCACCCAATATCATAAAAGTTGCCGTGCGTCTGTTCCAACATTCACCAATGTTTGGGCATTTAGCTTCTTCACATACAGTATTGAGTCTCTGAGATCTCATCAGATTTTTGACATCAGAAAAGTTCTGACCAGACGGAAGTTTCACTTTCAGCCAGTCCGGTCTCCTGCCAATTTCTCCAATTTCCCTTTCCGCTAACTCCTTAAATGCCCGTTGATGCTGATTAATCATAAATTATACTATCTCACCTTAAATCAGAATAGAAGTTTATCGTTAAAGTTTTCAAGATTATCTTTAATGCTTTTTAAGAATCGCCCGCCCAACATTCCATCAACAAGACGATGATCGTGGGATAAAGTCAGATACATCATCGGTCGTACAACAATACAATCTTCTCCATTAACTTCTACGACAACGGGACGCTTTACCACTGAGCCCATTCCAAGTATTGCAACTTCTGGTTGATTAATTATTGGTGTACCGAATAATGTTCCGAAAACTCCATAATTTGTTATGGTAAATGTTCCGCCTGAAATATCGTCCGGCGTTAATTTTTTCGTTCTTGCTCTTTCAGCTAAATCAGAAATTGACTTCGCTAAACCTAAAACATTTTTTTCATGGGCATTTTTAATATTCGGTACAATAAGACCATTTGGTTCCATTGCAACCGCAATTCCTAAGTTTACAAATCGTTTTTGAAGTATTGAATTACCCTCAATTGATGAATTGACCAGAGGGTGTTCTTTAAGTGCCCGAACTACCGCATGTGCAACAAAAGCCGTGTAAGTAAGTTTTACGCCCTCCTGTTTTTCAAATATTTCTCTTTTTGTCTTAATAAACTTATAAATTGCAGTCATATCTACTTCTACCAATCCGGCAACATGCACCGAAGTATCACGACTGTTAATCATGTGTTGCATGATTTTTTGTCTGATATTATCAACCTGAATACGCTCAACCTGACCGGAGACGAATGAAGTCTGAAATTTTGTTGACTGATTTACCGGTTCAGAGGCAGAAGAAACAGAAACAGGTTTCTGAATTTCATTAGCGACTTTTTGGATATGAGGAGCTTTTTTTCGTTTTTCAATATAATCGAGAATATCTTTTTTGGTTACCCTACCGCCTATCCCTGTGCCCGGAATTCTTTCAAGCTCATCAAAATGAACATTTTCTTTTTGTGCAATATTCATTACGAGCGGAGAATAGAACCTGGAACTCTCTGATTTTTTCACTACCTCCTGAACTACTTGCGATTCCGGTTTAGGCATAGACATAGAAGCAACTACATCGTGCATTGCTGATTCAGATGGTGTCACTACCTCATCGGTAAATTCACGCTTTTCAACGGGAGTGTCAGAACTTAACTTCGCAACAACAAATCCCACAGGAACCGTTTGTTGCTCACTAACAAGAATTTCAGCTAAATAACCCTCTGCGGGCGATGGAACCTCAGTATCTACTTTGTCAGTGCTAATTTCGAAAATAGTCTCATCTTTTTTTACATGCTCGCCAACCTTTTTATGCCATTTGATTACCGTTCCTTCCATCACCGATTCACCCATTTTCGGCATAGGTATTTCAATTAAAGATTTTGAAACTGTAGTCTGAGCAACAGCAACATCCTCCTTAACAAGTGTCTCCGGTTGTTTTTCCTCAGAACTTTCAACTTTTGAAGAATCAACAAATTCTGTTGCATCTCCGGTTTTGACGGTTTCTATAATGGCAACTACTTTTCCGACATCAACTGTGGCTCCCTCCTCGAAAAGTATTTGGGTAAGAATTCCTTCTTCCTGTGATGGAATTTCAGTATCTACTTTATCGGTACTGATTTCGAAAAGAATTTCGTCCTTCTTAACCGGAGAGCCCGGCTTTTTGTGCCATTTAATTATTGTTCCCTCAGTGACCGATTCCCCCATCTTGGGCATTACTACTTCAATCTTCATTGATTTCTCAAAATCCTTTAATAATTCAACAATTCTTTAATTTTATTATAAATTTCCTGTCTCGATGGCAGGATTTCATTTTCAAGTAATGGGGCGTATGGAATATGGCAGTCTTTGGCCGCAATGCGTTTAATAGGTGCATCAAGATATTCAAAACATTCTTCAGCAACCCGGGCTGAAATTTCAGCGCCAAAACCCGCTGTCAAAGTGTCCTCGTGTACAACAATAACTTTATTGGTTTTTTTAACTGAATAGAAAATCGTCTCTACATCCAGCGGAATTAAAGTCCGTATGTCAATTACTTCCACGGAGAAACCTTCATCCTCAAGTTTTTTAGCTGCAAAGACAGAATCCCAAAGAGTAGCGCCATAAGAAATTACCGTTATATCATTACCCTGCCTAACTACTTTTGCCTTTCCGAATGGAATCAAATAATCTGCATCGGGTTCAGGACTCATTGCAAAACTTTGTCGATATAGCCCTTTATGTTCACAGAATAAAACAGGGTCTTGCAAGCGACAAGCAGTTTTCAAAAGTCCTTTTGCGTCTGCCGCATTTGACGGATAAGCAATTAATATACCCGGAATATGTGCGAAAATAGATTCGATGTTTTGACTGTGATATAAACCGCCATGGATATATCCACCAACAGCTACACGAGTAACAACAGGTGTTGTCCAACGATTATTAGATCTGTAACGAAAAGTAGCAATCTCATCTTTATATTGCATAAAGGCGGGCCAGATATAATCGCCAAACTGGATTTCAACGACCGGTTTCAAACCTGCGATTGCCATTCCGGCAGCTACACCTGCAATGCTAGCTTCAGCAAGAGGAGAATTAAATACTCTCTTGCTTCCGAAACGGGTCGATAGCCCCTTTGTGGCTGTAAAGACACCACCTTTCCCGTCTGCAATATCTTCGCCAAATACATAAATATCCGGATTTAATTCAAGTTCCTCATGAAGAGCATGATTTATTGCATCCACCATCACAATAGGATTACCGGATGGCTCCCTGGATTCGTATTCAAGAGTAGATGCATAACCACTTTCATCGAAGACAAATCTTGCGGCTGTTTTTGGTTCAACCTCATCAGCCAAAAGTGCTTCTTTTGCCTGCTCATCAATCAGCGCATCTATTTTTCGTTTTGTTTCTTCAATTTCTTCACTGCTTAATATTCCATGTTCAGCGGTATATTTTACAAACTGTTCGATTGGACATTTTTCAAGATCCTTTTGTAATTCATCTGTGGTACGATATTTTTTGTGGTCATCAGAAGATGAATGGGAGTGAAGTCTTACCACCTCTGCTTCCACTAGTACCGGGCCTTTTCCTTCTTTTGCATAAGCAATAGCTTTTTTAGCAGACTCAAGAGATTCGTAAAAATTAGTACCATCAAATTTCAGTCGTAAAAGGTTGCTATAACCAGCCATCATTTCAGAAATCGAATGCCCCTCACCGCCGCTTTGTTTCGAAACATGAACAGAGATAGCGTATTTATTATTCTGAATAACAAAAATTACGGGTAACTTTTCCCGGCTTGCCCAGTTCACAGCTTCATGAAACTCACCCTGACTCGTAGTTCCTTCACCCGAACTAACATAGGAGACATTATTAATTCCTTTGTTCACTGATGCCAGAGCAGTACCAACTGCCTGCAGAAATTGTGTTCCGGTTGGCGAAGACTGAGATGGAAGATTTATGTGAGTTGCACCCCAATGACAAGGCAATTGCCGCCCACCACCTGAAGGATCATCGGCTTTAGCAAAGCATTGCAGGAAAAAATCTTTAGGGGATACTCCCAAAGCAAGAACAAGAGCCAGATCTCTGTAATATGGAAAAATCCAGTCAACCGTAGGATTTAATAGTGATGCAAATGCAACCTGAACTGCCTCATGTCCGGCACCTGCAATATGGAAGAAAGACTTTCCCTGTTTAAGGTAGTTCATTGCTTTCCAATCGATCTGTCGGGCGAGATACATTGAAGAAAAGTATCTAAGTGCCTCATCTTTGGTAAACAACTTATGAGAGCCATTATTTTTTACCTGGGAGATTGGATTTCCTACCCTTGTAGAGACTCTGCCTTTATGAACTTCCTGTCTTTTTACAGCTTCTTTTTTTGACATTGATTTCCTTATTGTTTTAAACTGCCAGATACCAATTCATATTCAGAATAATCTATGTTAGAATAATGAAAGATATCAGCAAAATTTTTAACAAATGATTTTTTCACTGTATTCATTGCGATACTTTTTCCTGCCTGCAGACTTAGAGAAGTAACACCACCCTCTTTTACTCCGCAAGGGACAATACCATTAAACATTGTTAAATCGGTATTCACATTAAGAGCTATGCCGTGCATAGTTACCCATTTAGAAATTTTTATACCGATTGCCGCAATCTTGTTATTACCAACCCAAACGCCCGTGTTAAGAGGATTTCTGCCTGATTCAATTCCGAATTCGGCACATACTGAAATCAAAACATCCTCTAAAGCTCTGAGATATTTATGCGAATCAGGAACCCAATCGTTCAGATTTATAATTGGATAAGCAACCAACTGCCCGGGACCATGATATGTTATATCCCCTCCTCTATCGATATCGAAAACACTAATTCCTTTTTCCTTTAATTCAAACTCGCTAAACAGCAAATGCTCTTTCTTAGCAACTTTTCCCAAAGTATAAGTATGAGAATGTTCAAGGAGAATTAGTGTATCAGGAACTTTGTTATCAAGCCGCTGATGAAATATTGACTTCTGGAACTCCCAGGCTTCTTCATACTCCATCAATCCTGCATCAACAACGCACAAAGCTCTAAATGTGGATGGCTTCACCATTTGCATTCGCAGCTGCTTCCATTATTGACTCAGACAAAGTCGGGTGTGCATGTATAGTTTTTAGAATGGTTTCAGCGGTTGCACCATGTGATTTTGCAAGACCTAATTCTGCGATCAGTTCTGTTGCTTCCGACCCGATTATATGAGCTCCGAGAAGTTCACCATACTTTTCATCAAAAATAAGTTTTACAAACCCCTCCCTCTCACCAATGGCAAACGCCTTACCGGAAGCCATGAATGGAAATTTCCCGACTTTTATTTTATAACCTGCTTCTTTGGCTTTTTTCTCGGTCAGACCAATACTTGCAACCTGAGGTTGACAATATGTACATCCGGGAATGGAATTATAATCAATTTCTCCGGATGTGTGTCCCTTAAATTGTTCTACGCAATGTATAGCTTCTGCAGATGCGACATGCGCTAGCCATGGTGGGCCAATTACATCACCTATTGCATAAATACCAGGTACATTTGTCTGGTAGTTTGATTTATTGACTTTAATATGATTTTTAAATATTTCTATTCCAAGCTCTTCTAATCCTATTCCCTCTATATTCCCCGTAACTCCAATTTCGCTAAGAACTTTATCAGCACTTAAATTAATAGTCTTTTCACCCTGCTTAATAGTAACATTTACTTTATCACCAGCGGGCACAGCTTTTTCGACCGTAGCGCCGGTAATAATATTTATTCCCCGCTTCTGGAAGTTTTTTTGTAATGTAAGTGAAATCTCTTCATCTTCTATCGGGAGAATATAATCCATCATTTCAACGATGGTTACTTTGGTTCCAAGTACGGAATAAAAATATGCAAACTCAACTCCAATTGCTCCGGCGCCTACAATTACAAGCTCTTTAGGTAGTTCTGACAAACTCATTGCCTCAGTGCTTGTTATAATCTGCTTATGATCTACCGGTATTTGGGGTAAAACTCTGGGTCTGGCTCCGGTTGCAATTATTATTTTACCGGCAGAAATCTTCTCCATAAAACTGCCATCACCATTTAAAATTTCAATCTCATTTTTTGAAGCTAATTTCCCAAATCCTCTGATTCTTTCAATCTTATTTTTTTTCACCAACATTTCAACATTTCTGGTAATTTTTGAGGAGATATCTCTGCTTCGTGCGATTATCTTTGTGAAATCGAAACTGAGGTCTGAGTACGAAATTCCAAAATCAGCCGCGTGATGCTTAAGATTGTCATAGAGTTCTGCATTCTTAAGAAGTGATTTTGTGGGAATACATCCCCAATTTAAACATATCCCCCCTAAATTGTCTTTATCGATAACAACTGTTTTAAACCCTAATTGCGCCGCACGAATAGCAGCTACATATCCACCGGGTCCCCCTCCTAAAACAGCCACATCAAATATTTTTGCCATTAACACATATTCCTGGAAAGTTATAAAATCGAGCAAATAATATAATCATAGTGGTACGAATAATAAAATATATTGCTAATTCTCCGATTCCGTAACTCATTGTTATAATTAAAGATATGGGAAATGACAAAGATTTAATATTAAGAAACAAGTCAATTAAATCGTTACTTTGCCGTTTTTTACTTTAATAACTTTTTCTGTTTGTAATTCCTGAATAATTGAAGTTAAATCCGGATGTTTTGTCTGTGTATGAATTTCATTAAAGGAAAGAGATTTTTTCTGAAGAAGAAGCCTTATAATTTTCCCTCTTACCTGTCTTCTCGAACCAATGAATGTACTCTGTTTTTTTGCAGGAACCAATTTTTTCTTCTGCTCCGCCGTAAACGCAGATCCATAATCCATCAATGCATTATGCCATATTCTGCTTCGACCTTTAGGAACAAGTTGCTTAGCAATTAATTTTATTTCATTTATATCTGCATTCTTCAGCCAGGCAAATTCTTCAAGTAGCACTCTTTTTATGTTAACATCAATTACAGGTACAGGCTTGTTATAAATAAATGCAAGAAGAGCATTTGCCGAATAATCCCCTATACCGGGAAGCTCCCTAAGCTCATCATAAGTTGAAGGAATTTTACCACAGTATTTGTTTTGAATAATTTTTACAGTGTCGTGTAATCTTTTCGCTCTGCTATTAAATCCTAAACCAACCCAATATCTCAAAACGGTTCTTAGTCTTGCTTTTGCCAAAGAATTAGAGTCAGGAAATCTTTCTATAAATCTGGCATAACTTTTAATAACTCGACTAACTTGCGTTTGTTGCAACATAAATTCTGAAACAAGTATGTAATAAGGGTTCTGGGTATTGCGCCAGGGTAAATCTCTTTTATTAAGTCGATACCAGGAAAGAATTTTTTTCCTGAAACTAAGTACTTTAATTTTAGTTAGCCTGATATTACACCATTTTCTGGTAATTATTAATCAAGTTTTGATTTAAGTTCGTAGAAGTATCGAAGGGATTCGGGATTAGCAAGTGCATCTTTATTATCAATATCTAATCCGTTTAGTAATCTGGTAACTGCGAGTTCAACCTTTTTTCCACTGATTGTTCTTGGAATATCGGGCACAGAAATTATTTTTGCCGGAACATGCCTTGGAGAAGCTCCGGTTTTAATGGCGTTTTTAATTTTTGAGATTAATTC
>CAYTLQ010000278.1:0-6165 GCA_964438715.1 uncultured Ignavibacteriaceae bacterium | reverse complement strand
TATGATGAGGATAAGGAACGACTGAAGCTGACCTATAAACAACTGCGTTATAATAACGATTATGATACACTTACAGCGAGCTTAAAAACAAAATACGGTTTCCGGATTACTACAGAAACAGTAAACGAAATCAGTGCTTATGGCGACAGTACACGACTGAGCAATGATTATATGAAATCCTATTGGCGTGATAAAATGAAAGATAAGGTTGTCTATTCTTTTTCCACGCGTTCTGTAACTGTCGATACATTAGTCAGCAATACTATTCTGAAGCCTGAATTCAGCGGTAAATACATGTCGAAAGATGTGTTTGCTGATATGATAAAAAAACACAGCGCAGAAGTAGCATTAGAACTTGCGGCGTTTGATCTTGAAAAAGAAAATCAGGAGTTTGCCGCATTGATGGAAGAATACAAACACGGAATTTTCATTTTCAAATTGCAGGATGATGAGATATGGGGGAAAATTGTTCTGGATAGCGCACGACTTGTTGAGCATTGGGAAAAAACAAAAGATAAATACCGCTGGAACGACCGTGTTGAGTTTGCTGAAATATTTTCCCGCTCGGATTCTCTCATTAAAGTATATCACGCTCGTTTGAAAAACGGTGAGTCATTTGATGATATTGCGGCAAATAATACCGAGCGACCCGGCTTCAAAGAAAAACTGGGCAGACATAATATTGCCGATGTTAACTCAAGTCAATTAGCTGTAGAAGCGAATAAACTTCGTAATGAGGGCGACTTCTCTGAACCTTTCGCCAATTCCGGCGGATTCTCCATTGTTAAACTTATTAAAAAAGATCCCGCCAGAATTAAAACATTCGAAGAAGCAAAACCTGAAGTTTCAGGTTCGTTCCAGGAGGAGGAGAGCAAACGGCTTGAGAATGAGTATATAAATTTTCTGAAGAATAAGTACAAGCCGGTATATTATTATGATGAGCTTGTACACGCATTTAAAGGTGATAATTAAAATATTTTCTGATGCAGTCTGCTTTACTAGAGCAGACTGCATTATTTAGTAAACAATTGAAAACTCTGTTACGATCTTTCAGTTTTTGCAACATTATAACTACCGGAATTGACGAGGTATGCGGCCGCTTCCGGTAATTGCTTTATTACTTCTTCCGCTATTTGCTTCCTGCACAGAGGAGAAAAAACCTCAGGAGTTTGTTGCGCGTGTTAATGATACTTACCTTACACGGGAAGAACTGTTTGCTTTGGTCGATTCATCCGAAAAGAACAAAGAAGTACTTCTTTCCGTCATACAGGAGTGGGTGAAAAAGGAAGTTTTATATCAGAGAGCATTAAAGGAAGATATAAATACTACGGAAGAATATAAAGCGCTTATTGCAAGGTCGGAAAAAGAAATTCTGGCAGGTCTCCTTCTTCGTCAGTTGATAGACGAGGAGGAATTTACCGTAAATGATGATGAAATAAAAACATTCTATTCCGAAAATAAAGAAGAATTCGTATTGACTGAACCGGCTTACTTATACGATTGCGCATATTTTTCTAACGAACAAAGTGCTTTTGAAGCAAGAAAGAAAGCTTTAGAGAAAAACTGGAAAACCGCTGAGCGAATTATTCCGGGATTAGGCGGATTGCTGAAGTTCGAACAGCAAACTTACCGACTGCAGTCGCAGATTGAGTCAGGCATGGTGAGTCGTATTATTCGGGAGATGTTGCCGGGAGAGGTGAGTGTTACTTTAAATCCCCGACCCGGTATGTATCTGATAATTTATCTGCGCGATACATTTGATGCAGGAACTGTTCCTCCGGAAAATGTTATTAAGGAAAACATCCGTGAGCGGTTATTGGAAGTAAAAAGGAGAATTTTTCTTGAGGAGTATCTGAAGGAACAATACGCAAAATCAGATATTGATATTAACAGAGAGTATTCGCTGATGAAATAAGCGGTACAAAAAATTTATATAACAGGAAAGAAATGAAAAAGTTATTTATTCTGGCGTTATTTGTTTTTATACAATGTGCCAAACCGCAGGAGGTTTTAGACCAGATTGTTGCAATAGTAGATAATGAGATAATACTGAAAAGCGAACTTGATTTTCAGATCAGTTTTCTTATTGCACAAAAGCGGGTTAATCCGAACGATCCGAATCTTCGTTCACAGGTACTGAACTCCCTTATAGAAGAAAAACTCGTTTATGCTCAGGCGCTTCTTGATTCTATAACTGTTACCGAAGATGAAATATCCCGTCAAATTGATTATCAGATCAGCGTTCTTACTCAGCAGTACGGCTCGAAGGAGCGTATTGAGCAACTGTATGGTATGCCGATGGAAAAAATTAAACGGGAATTGCGCGAAAATGTCAGGAAAGAAATTCTTATTCAGAAAGTACAGGATAAGAAGTTTGGAATGCTTGAATCGACCCGCAGAGAAGTAGAGGAATTTTTTAACCGCTTTAAGGATAGTTTGGGTGTCATTCCCGAGAAAGTAAAAGTATCACATATTTTTCGTAATCCCGGAACTTCAAAAGAGTTAAAAGAAAAATACAGGAAGATAGCCCAGTCAATTCTCGACTCAATTAAAGCAGGCGCTGATTTTGCTGAAATGGCGCGAAAGTATTCCGAAGACCCCGGAAGCGCTTCGCAGGGTGGTGACCTTGGTTTTGTAAAGAGAGGTATTTTCTATACGGAATTTGAGTCGGCGGCATTCTCTCTTCAGGTAAACGAGCTATCGGGCGTGGTTGAATCACCGGTAGGCTTCCACATTATACAATTGCTCGAGAAAAAAGGCGAGTCTATTCATACCAGACATATACTTATTAAAATTAAAGCAGATGAAGAGTCCGACCTTGCCGCTATTGAATTTCTTTCTGATGTACGCGACAGCGTTCTGCGGGGATACGGTAGTTTTGCCTCATACGCAAAAAAATACAGCGATGATGAAGAAACCGGTCCTTTTGGCGGTTCGTTAGGAACTTTTTATCTGGAGCAACTTGATGACAACCTCCTTGATATTGTAAGCAAACTGAAAGATAATGAAATCAGCTTCCCGAAAAGAGTAAACACATCGCAGTCTTCCTATGGGTATCATATCGTTTGGCTTGAGAAAAGAATTCCTCAGCATCAACCCGACCTTGAACTGGATTACAGCGACTTAAAGAAACTCTCGGATGAATTTAAAAAACAAAAACTCTATGCTGAGTGGATGGAAGAGCTGAAATCAAAAATATTCTGGGAAATTAAAGTGCAGGGATAACACTGCGAAGGAAATAGTATCTTGAAAAAACAAAATGAAATGAATGAAGTAGAAACAGCCGAACTGCTTACATCAAAAATTACTGAGATTAAACAGGAAATCGGCAAGGCTATTGTTGGACAGCATGATATCATTCATCAGCTACTTATTGCACTTCTATCCCGCGGACACTGTCTCTTGGTGGGTGTGCCGGGACTCGCCAAAACACTCCTGGTTAAAACACTTGCCGATGTGCTTGACCTCAGATTCAACCGTATTCAGTTTACCCCCGATCTGATGCCCAGCGATATTACGGGTACCGAACTTATTGAAGAAGATCAGGTAACCAAACGGCGTGAGTTTCGTTTTATAGCGGGACCGGTTTTTGCCAATGTTATTCTTGCTGATGAAATTAACCGCACACC
Source organism: uncultured Ignavibacteriaceae bacterium (assembly GCA_964438715.1). GTDB lineage: Bacteria > Bacteroidota > Ignavibacteria > Ignavibacteriales > Ignavibacteriaceae > CAYTLQ01. Next base: position 2,536 of record CAYTLQ010000278.1, on the reverse strand, counting down.
GCCAAAAACGCAGAGTGCTCTCTTAGAGGCGATGCAGGAGCATAGAGTAACAGTAGCAGGCAAAACATATCAGCTTGCCGAACCATTTTTCGTTCTTGCCACGCAAAATCCCATTGAACAGGAAGGAACATATCCACTGCCCGAAGCGCAGTTAGATCGTTTTATGTTCAACCTTTGGCTTGGGTATCCTGCATATTCAGATGAAAAAGAAATTGTACGGCTTACCACCAGTGAATATAAACCCTCTTTAACAAAACTTGTTGATGCAGAAATGCTAGGACAGTTTCAGGAGACAGTAAAAAAAGTTCCTGTCGCCGATAATGTTATAGATTATGTTGTAAAATTTGTTAATAAAACAAGACCTGCGAACGAGACTGCACCCAAATTTGTTAAGGATTGGCTGCGCTGGGGAGCCGGACCACGAGCCTCGCAATACCTTATATTGGCGGCAAAAGCAAAATGCCTTATAGAGGGCCGTTACACTCCGAACATTGATGATGTTCGATATGCACTTCTGCCGGTTCTCCGACATAGGCTTATTACTAATTTTAATGCAGAAGCCGAAGGAATTACCTCAGCGGACATTATCGCCCGACTTCTCCAGGAAGAAAAATAAAATATATTGCAACAAACCCAGCGGAAAAATCCTGGAAAGACGCAAAGAAGAAATAAAATACAAATATCAGTCAATTAATAACACAACGAAATTAATAATCCCCAAACCCCGGACGGGGTGAAATTATTACAACCTCACCTACCCCAAAGATTCCCCAAATCCCGATGACATTATTATACCCCAACAACATCCAAAACCTATACACCCCCATTACAACCAAATACTATTCCTTAAACCAACACTAAAATAATTAATTTTATACCCCTCGAACTTACCACCCTGAAACGATGTGGACTGATACGATGCCGTCAACTTAAACATATCAAAAACCGGAAACTCACCGCTGATAAACCATTGATTTTTCTGCGTTTCGTACTGATTAAAAATTGTGTAAGTCTCAGTATCAAAATAATATGCCCGCTTCCCCAAAAATCCACCCACATGAGCAACAAAACCGCCGCCAACATTCCAATGCACCTTTACATTAACAGAAAACAGCTTCCTTTTATCCTCCTGAATAATATACACCGGTCTCAGAGAAAATGAAAAATCTGCGTTGATAACCTTATCAGTTCGTAACCCTAACTGAACTGAATACTGATGACGGACGGAGTCGCGGGTAAGAATACCGTGCGTAATAAAATATGTTGCCGCTGTACCAAACCCCCATGATCCATCATAATATGAATACTCCGCATTATACAGATTGCTGTAATCCGAATAATTATACTGCGATGCCTCGAACATCGGAACGGGTAACAGCGTAAAATCACCCTTAAAATGTGCATATCGCAACGACAAATATGCCGGGTAATAGTCTGCGGTAACCCCGGCGAGTATCATATTTTGTGCGTAGTTCCAGAACGGATTATTTGTATAAAGATGCTCTGCAGAAATGCTTGCGTAATATTGCTCATCTATTGCCGTGGTATTATAGAAAGCGTGCGAGCGGGAAATATTGCCGTTGTTATTCTCTCCGTAAGTAAAAAAATAGGAGGTGGAAAAATATCGGGAAAATTCCTGCGCAAAAGTTGAGGGGAGAATGAAAATAAGTACAAGAATTATTACCCGTAAAACAGACGAAGAAAGTAACATATTTTTATAATAAAAAAATTAATAAAACAGCATTACACAAAATCGGATGAGAAATGCATATATGAAAATAACGCGAAAGCAGAATTATATAAATGACCGAAAACACTGAAAAATGATTAATAGATTGTTTCCGAAAATAACAGAAAAACATCTGAAAACAATCATTGTGTTTTTCTTCGGCAGAAGTATGAATATTCTTTTCCCGCAAAGACGCAAAGAGAAAAAAATTATCGGTCAAATTTATAACACAACGAAAGTAAAAATTCTTCAACCCCGACAGGGTGGAATGATTATAGAAAAACGAGCATGCAACACCCCCTAAATCCCGAGGGGATGACATAATTATACAAACTCTGCAAAGCCTAACAGCGTCTTAGCGAGAAACATTCCTCCTTTATTCAAGTAGTGGTCTTTTCTGACTTGACCATGATTAATGGATTAAACGATTACCATGATTGTTGTCTCAATCTCCGTGCAATAGTAAACTATTCTGTTCTCGCAAAGACGCAAAGCAGAAAAAAAAATTATCAGTCAATTAATAACACAGCGAGAGTAAAATCCTTCAACCCCGACAGGGTGGAATGATTATAGAAAAACCAAAATCCAACACCCCAAATCCCGAGGGGATGATATTATTATACAAATACCGCAAAGACGCAAAGAAGAAATAAAAAAATTATCGGTCAATTAATAACACAACGAAAGTAAAAATCCTTCAACCCCGACGGTGGCTGTCGCATAAGTATAATAAAAAAAAGAAGAGAAAAAGTGATAGCACCCTAATAAATACAGGCGGAAAAGCGAATTAAAAGCAGTATATTTTGC
>CAYTLQ010000277.1:0-6011 GCA_964438715.1 uncultured Ignavibacteriaceae bacterium | reverse complement strand
GCCCAAGCCCCCGTGCATTACTCACGAGAGTTGGAAATTCGCTTTGCAGAGCCTGCAATTGCGAAAGAAGGTAATCTCCCAGAGTTCTTGAGTGTTCAACGAGTTGTTCCTCGTACATAATTTCGATAATTTTTGTTGAGCGAACCATGTCACTGAGATTCCCGCCCCATGTTGAATTGATTCTGCTGGATTTACGAAAACAATTTTCTTCCACCTCGTCAATTCGTTCGCTCGCCATTATTCCGCAAACCTGAACCTTTTTCCCGAAACTGATGATGTCCGGCATAACAAAATGCTCCGATGCCCACCATTTGCCTGTTATACCAAAGCCGGTTTGTACTTCATCGAACATCAGAATGATATCGTGCTCATCTGCGATTTGACGAAGTTTGAGGAAAAACTCTTTTCGAAAATGATTGTCACCACCCTCTGCCTGTATTGGTTCAATGATTATAGCTGCAATATCATCGGCATTTTTTTCTATTGCAGAGTAAATCTCATTGATCGCCTTCTGTTCTAGAGACTGAACCTCAGAGAGGTTTTCGGCGAGTGGGAATTTAATTTTGGGGTTCGTAATCCTTGGCCATGGAAATTTTGGAAAGTTTAATATTTTATTGGGATCTGTATTTGTTAATGATAATGTATATCCTGTTCTTCCGTGAAATGCTTCACGAAAATGTATTATCTGAGTGCCTTTTTCGCCACTGATGCCTTTAGCCTGATTTTTTCGAATTTTCCAGTCAAAAGCAACCTTCAATCCGTTTTCAACAGCAACCGAACCGCCTTCAACCCAGAAAAGATATTTGAAATGATCGGGTTTTGCAATATTTGAAAAAGTGTTAACAAATTCTGCCATCGCAACGGTATATAAGTCACTGTTGGAGGGTTTATGTAAAGAAGCCAGCAGTAATTTTTCCCTGAATTCAGGATCAGACATTTTAGGATAATTCATCCCCAAAGCATTCGATGCAAAAAAGGAGAAAAAATCAAGATAGTCTATACCGGTGATTGCATCACGCAGATAGACGCCATGACTGTTTTTAAGGTCTAAAACTATATCAAACCCATCAACAAGCATGTTACGCCGTAGAGTGGGGTGTACTAATTCAGGAACAATAGTATGAAGACTATTAGCAATATGTAATTGAGAAAGGGACATAATTCATCTCTCCAGGTTAAATTTTTAGAAACAGTTATTTAAAGCCGGGTGAGATTGGTGGGCTTAGAAAACATTCTCAAAGTTCGAAACGAAATAGCTACGCATCGACTTTGAGCAATACCTCCGATTTGAAGAAGAATTATTGAATTTCATATTTGCAATAATAATGCAAATCGTGGAAAGAAAAAAGCCTTTTTGCTGAGGTAATAATTCTTTAACAATTCCCCTAAACCAGGTTTGCTGAAGCTAAACCAGCAATGGGTTTCTCGTGGGAATTTGTGTCGAATCAGAATTCGCCTGATTCATTTTACCTGATGCCAGAGATTCGATTTTCAATTTCGTCTAGGGCGAATTGTCGTCAACGATTCATTCTGTCCCCGGAAATAAGAGAGCAGTTTTAGAGAATGAAAAACAGTATTTCGGTTACTATTCAGTAAATTTTGATGGTAGCGAACTTCACAGAGTGGTGTTTTTTTGTTCTAATCGCCGGCAGTAATAGAGCCGTCCGGTAAAAGATTTTACTTAAATAATTCCTTTGTTATCATGGGAGTATCACAAAACGGGAACTTTTTAAGGCCCTTAGAAATAGATCAGGGCTTTAATTTTTTATGGATTTTTTTAATTCTTGTAATTTATTCAGGGCTTCGAGGGGAGTTAACGAATTAATATCCAGACTCGTAATAGCCTCGCGTAAGGGTTCGTCCTTTAATTCAAAAAGATTCAGTTGATAGGAGTCTGTAATGTTTTTCTTTAAACGCTTTTTCTTGATTTCAGAAGGAGTTAATTCCTTCGATTCAAGATTATTGAGAATTTCCTTCGCTCTGTTTGTTACATACGATGGCAAACCGGCCATCATTGCTACCTGAATGCCGTAACTATGGTCTGCCTGACCTGGGCTAACTTTGTGAAGAAAAATTACCTTATCCTCATATTCACGAACCTCTACTTTGTAGTTTTTAATTCGTGGAAATAATTCTGCCATCTCATTCAGTTCATGGTAGTGTGTTGCGAAAATTGTCTTAGCACAAACTGCAGGATTTTCGTGAATATATTCTGTTATTGACCAGGCGATTGATATTCCATCAAAAGTGCTTGTTCCTCTGCCAATTTCATCCAACAATATAAGACTTGAAGGGGTAGCATTGTTCAATATATTGGCTGCTTCCTGCATTTCGACAAGAAAAGTACTTTCACCCGAGCTGATATTGTCGCTTGCCCCGACACGAGTGAAAATTCTATCAACCACACCAATTTTTGCCGAGCGTGCGGGAACAAATGAACCGACCTGAGCCATAAGTACAATTAAGCCTGTTTGCCTCAGATAGACCGACTTTCCTGCCATATTGGGACCGGTAAGAATAATTATCTGATCATTCTTGCCGTCAAGAATACAGTCGTTTGGCGTGAACTTAATTCCTGCAGGGAGAATTTGCTCGACAACCGGATGCCGTCCTCCGATAATTTCGAGCTCCTGCCCCTCGGTGATTTCCGGTTCAATATAATTATTTGAGACAGCAACTTCTGCAAAAGATGCGAAGCAATCCAGCATTGCAATAAGTTTTGCATTTTGCTGAACCACATCAGCTTCTTCTGCAAGTGAAAGTCGTAAATCATTGAACAGACGGGATTCAAGCTCGAATATTTTTTCTTCTGCATTAAGTATTTTTTCTTCGTACTCCTTTAACTCGGGAGTTATGAATCGTTCCGAATTAACGAGAGTTTGTTTGCGTATGTAGTCTGAGGGTATTTTATCCTTATTTGCATTACTTATTTCGATATAATATCCGAATACCCGGTTGTAACTTACTTTCAAAGAACTAATACCGGTTCTCTCTCTCTCATCCTTTTGAAGACGGGCAATCCAATCCTTACCATGGAATGAAAGTTCACGCAGTTCATCAAGCTCCGGCGAATATCCTTGTCTGATTACACCTCCATCGCCGATATTCAAAGGCGGATTCTCGTTAATTGCAGATTCTATTCTTGCAACAATATGTGAACAATCCTTAAATGAATTTCCTAAATTTTTTATTACCTCGCTGTTTGCTGTAGAAAGCGCTTCCTTCAATATAGGAATATTTGTTAGTGACGATTTCAGGTTATTAAGATCGCGAGGATTTGTTCGTCCGGTGCAGATTCGGGAGATAAGCCTTTCCAGATCACCAACTTCTTTTAACGCTGACCGCAGGGTATTTCGTACTGCTGTGTTATTGTAAAGCTCCCTAACAGCCTCGAGTCTTTTCAGAATAGGTGTCCGCTTAATTAAAGGCATCGAAAGCCAGCGCTTTAAAAGCCTTGCACCCATCGGAGTTTCGGTTTTATCCAGAATGGTTATGAGTGTAGGAGAGTTTTTATTTTCATTCATTGAAAACACAATTTCCAGATTGCGCTTTGTCGCTGAATCCAGAGCCATATAATCGGTAGGGTTATAAATCGAAATTTTCTGAATGTGACTTAATCTGGACTTTTGTGTATCATTTAAATAATGGAGCACTGAGCCCGCTGCAATGGTGCCGAGAGGGAGTTCATCAATTCCGAAACCCTTTAGTGTAACAGTGCCGAAGTGTCTCAGCAAAATGTCCTTTGATGTATCATACGAAAAGATCCAATCATCGAGCCGTGTAATACGAAAACCGGCTCCGCTGAAATTTTCGTTGAACCATCCGAAATCTTTTTTAGGTACGATTACTTCTGCGGGAAGCAGTGTCTCAAATTGTCGGGGAATTAAACTTACAGGGGACTCATATAAATAGAATTCACCGGTGGAGGCATCACAAAAAGAGAAACCTGCATTTTCTCCCTGACGGAAGACAGAAAGCAGAAAATTATTTTTTCCATGGTCAAGAAGTTTATCCGAAAACGCGACCCCCGGGGTAACCACCTCGGTTACCTCCCTTTTAACAATTCCCTTTGCGAATTTCGGATTCTCAACCTGATCGCAAATGGCAACTCTGTAACCTGCACGAACTAATTTCGGGAGATATGAGTCGATAGCGTGGTGAGGAAAACCGGCAAGAGGCACATCTCCGGCCGCACCATTCGCACGACGCGTTAATGTTATTCCAAGAACTTTTGAAGCCGTTTTTGCATCGTCTTCAAAGGTTTCATAGAAATCACCAACCCTGAACAATAAAATAGTGTCAGGATACGCGGCTTTGACCTGATAATATTGAGTCATTAAAGGAGTTTGCATAAGTGCAAAAATACAAATTAGCAAGTGAAAACTGAAAGTAGTTCGGAAGGAATGTTAAACTTACAGAACAATTTTACGAAAGTATTTATATTAGAAGAGTTTGGAATTTGTACCGATGAGGTTATCGTTTGAGGAAACTATGTAAAAAAATCCATACTTCAACTTAATAAAGTGAGATTGCTAAAATGTTTATATTTTTTATTGATTGTCATATATGTGAAAATAGGTATTTTTCAATTATCTAATAATTTTCTGAATAACTATAAAAACTCCGGTACAGGCAAATCAGTCAGCAGGGTTTTATGAATACCTTTTCGATGGTTCAGGATTAGCTTTGGGAACCTATATTGTTATGTTGTCAGTTAATTGGGAAAGTCAGGCTATAAAGTGAATTTTACTCAAATAAAAGGATATAGTAATGCTCCGTATAGGGACTTGTAGTTGGAAATATGATTCATGGAAAGGCATTGTTTATACTGATGCCAAAGTACCAAACATGCTCAAAGAGTATGCGAAACATTTTTCCACTGTGGAAATAGACCAATGGTTCTGGTCGTTATTCGATAATAACCGTTACACGATGCCAAAAAATAAAGATGTGGAAGAATATAATGCCAGCGTTCCTGATGATTTTCGCTTTACCATTAAGTTGCCAAATTCAATTAGTCTTACTCATTACTATCAAAAAAGTAAATCAGTACCATTAAAAGAAAATCCACATTTTCTTTCAGTTGATTTGTATAATGAATTTCTGGAAGCAATTGCACCTATGGCTTCCAAGGTTGGTGTTGTAATGCTACAGTTCGAATATCTCAACAAGCAAAAGATGCATTCATTAAATCAATTTCTTGATAAACTAGAAGCATTCGTAAACGCTATACCAAAAACGATTAAATTAGGCATTGAAACGAGGAATCCGAATTATCTTAAAAAAGAATACTTTGAGTTTTTATTTCAGTATAAACTTGTTCCCGTTTTTCTGCATGGTTATTACATGCCACCGGTTTATGAAACATATACTTCCTTTAAGGAATTAATTGATGACACCCTTGTGCTGAGATTACACGGGCCGGACAGAAGTGGTATTGAAGCGGTCACGGGAAATATCTGGAACGCGATAGTACAGCCAAAAGATGATGAAATTGAAAAAATCATTGAAATGATGCGTAGTTTGTTAGAGAGGGAAACTGATCTCTATGTTAATGTAAATAATCACTACGAAGGTTCAGCTCCTCTGACAATAAAGAAAATACAGTCCCAATTACACGCCTAAATAATTTAGGCATCAAAATTAATATAAATAATTAAATTGACAGCAAATTCCATAATTATTACTTTTCACACGGATTTTAAAACAAAATGCTGAGCTGAGCAAATTTTGAAGGATAACATAGGTAGAGTAGGAAACATTGCGTTACTAATAATACTATTGTTGACGCGCTAGCTAATTGCTCAGGTTCCGGAAATGCGATACTATAACGAAACTTATTATGAGTTAAGCACTTGCCATCTATTATTGTCTGTGGAGAAAATTCTTTTATCAGCAAAAAACAATTACAAAGAAATTTTTGCTAAGGCATATAAAAGTTTGTTTAGCTAACCATCAGAAAATTATCATGTTTTAACTTCAATCCAGTTTCCGTAAGAATCTCCACACAA
>CAYTLQ010000276.1:0-20437 GCA_964438715.1 uncultured Ignavibacteriaceae bacterium | reverse complement strand
AATCCTCCAACCCCGACGGGGTGGAATGATTATAGATAAACGAACATTCAACACCCCAAATCCCGAGGGGATGATATAATTATAAAAATCCCGCAAAGATTAACAGCGTCTTAGCGAGAAACATTCCTCATTTATTCCAGTAGTGGTCTATTCTAACTTGACCATGATTAAAGGATTAAACGATTACCACGATTTTTGTCTCAATGTCTGTGAAGCGATAATGTTTTTTGTTCTCGCAAAGACGCAAAGCAGAAATACAAAGAATTATCGGTCAAATTAATAACACAACGAAATTAAAAATTCTCCAACCCCGGACGGGGTGGAATGATTATAGAACAACGAAAATGCAACATCCCAAATCCCGAGGGGATGATATAATTATACAAATCCCGCAAAGACTAACAGCGTCTTAGCGTCTTAGCGAGAAACATTCCTCATTTATTCCAGTAGTTGTCTTTTCTAACTTGACCATGATTAACGGATTATACGATTTTCACGATTTTTGTCTCAATGTCTGTGAAGCCGAAAAATATTTTGTTCCCGCAAAGACGCAAAGCAGAAATACAAAGAATTATCGGTCAAATTAATAACACAACGAAAGTAAAATCCTCCAACCCCGACGGGGTGGAATGATTATAGATAAACGAACATTCAACACCCCAAATCCCGAGGGGATGATATAATTATAAAAATCCCGCAAAGACTAACAGCGTCTTAGCGTCTTGGCGAGAAACATTCTTCATTTATTCCAGTAGTGGTCTTTTCTGATATAATTTACCAGAGTTGCGTAAACGGGATTTTTCCAAACAGTTAAAATATTATTTCTGAAAAATTGCCTGCATTTATGGGAACTCTTATCGCAAGGCTTCCTGCATAAGTATTTTTTCTTATTAACAAGTTAACTGTAGCCTCTGAATAAGTACCGGGAATGAAAAAGCTGCAGAATTATCCGGTAAATAGTTATTCCCCGGCTGATTTTTTCAGGAGTTTAGTTAAGATGAAACTGTCGCCCTATTGATTTCTCAAGAGATGCAGTAATTCCTTTTAACAAATGGAGTATATCATTTAGATCATCCAGTATAACTTCAGTACTGTCACTATAAAAGACTACCTTCACATTGAAGTTATCCGGACCCTTTATTTCAACATTCATTATTTCTTTGAACTCTTTTTTATTGTTTTCCATACTTCAGCTTCCTTTTAATTATTAAAGAAGTTAAGTTATTTTCCATTTCTCCTGCGCCTTTACTTAGCTCTGCTCTGAAAATTTACCCCATCTAAATATATCAGAGTCGCGTAAAGCTGTTTTTTCCAAATCTTGATGAAAAAAAATTCTGAAAAAATATCATTGTAGGTGAAAAATGTTAATCAGGTAATTAGGGCAAAGGATGAAGTAATGAAAACAAGTGGTTTACCCGAAAAAGGCTGAAAAATGTTCGGCAGGGATTTATGAGATACAAAAGAACCTGCATTTTTGAGCCAAAAACGCAATTTTGTGGATGCCGGTAAAATTAAAATTCCTCTCGGGGAGACTAAAATTCATTGAATTATTGAGAGAAATACGCTATTTTTACACTCTTTTATAATCCGGAGAAATATAATGAAAAGAACATATCAGCCCAGTCGGCGTAAAAGACGCAATAAACATGGTTTTCGTGAAAGAATGAAGACCGCAAACGGCAGAAGAGTGCTTGCGGCACGCAGGAAAAAAGGTCGTAAAAAACTTACTGTAAGCGACGAAAGATAGGGTGAAACGGTTTTCACTTTCCCGAAATGAAAGAATTCGTGGAAAGAAAGCCTTTTCCGAGTTATTTAATAAAGGCACTTCAATAGTTTCCGGCGACCACAAAATACGGGTTGTTTATATTATCAGCGGGAAAGAGTTTCCAAATCCGGTAATGTTTGCGGTTGCTGTGCCCAAGAGGAATGGAAATGCCGTTTGGAGAAACAGAATTAAACGGCTGATTCGTGAATCGTATCGGTTACATAAACACGGGCTTATATCCGCCTGTGAAAAGGCAGGAAAAACCATACAGGTTGTTTTTCTGCCGGTTACACTTACCAGAATGAAAAATCCCAGGCCGGAAATTTCCGACATCGAACCGGCAGTGGTTCAGCTTCTGGAATTACTTTGTAATAAACTAACTTGAAAATAGTATTTATCGGATTAATCCGGTTTTATCAGAAATTTATATCCCCCTTATTTCCGCCTTCGTGCCGCTTTTATCCCTCTTGCTCTGAGTACACAGTTCAGTCCATACAAAAATATGGTGTAATTCGGGGAGGACTAAAAGGAGCATGGCGAATAGTACGATGCAATCCGTGGAATAAAGGTGGATACGATCCTGTAGAGTAAAAATTCAGAAAGAGAAGAATGGACAGACAAACGACACTTGCATTTATCCTTATTGGCGCTATCCTTATGATATGGTTGTATATTAACACGCCGGAGCCACCGAAAACCCCGCCAAAAAAAGATACTACCTCTCAGCAGGTTGACTCCGTTGAAACCAAAAAGGATACTCAGGAGACAAAGCCGGCTTCAGGTACAGCCTCTCAAACCACAATCAGTGAAGATACAAGCGGCACTGCACGGCTGTTCCCGCGGTTTAATACTGCTGAGTCCATAGTAACCATTGAAACGGAAAATTCAATAATTGAAGTTTCGAATAAGGGCGGTAAAATTGTTAAGTACTACCTGAAGAAATATAAAAATTGGTATGCATCAAAGCTTCCCGCTGATGCGCCGGTGTATGAGAAGTCAATTCAACTGCTGAATACATTAAAGGGAAGCAGTTTCGATATAGCATTTATGACGGTCGATGGGAAGATTGTTTCTACTGCACTGCTTGAATTTCAGGGTGATGTTAATAAACCATATATAAAACTTGGTGAAAATGATTCGCTGCGATTAAACTACACTTTCAAAGTCGGCAGTAACGGATATATAAAGAAATCATTTGTGTTTTACGGCAATCGTTACGATACCAAATTTGGTTTGGAGTTAATAAACTTAGAAAAGCTAATCAATAATAACTCCTATGATATTGTATGGGATGCGGGAATAAGAACGGTTGAACAAAATTCTGTGGATGAATCAACTTACTCTAATGCAAGTTTGTTTTATGGCGGAGAGCAGGTAATAATTGATGCTCCGGGAAGCGGTGAAAGGATAGATAAGGAGTTTACCGGTAGAGTTGACTGGGTTACAATACGCAATAAATACTTTGCGGCTATAATGGTCCCTGATAATCCGTCTGTTGTTGAAGGTGCATTTATCAGGGGATATTCGAAGCGGTATGAAAACAATGGTCAGAAGGAGTTCTACTCCGCACGCATTAAAATGCCGTTTAACAATTCACCCGAAGTAAAAGCAGGTTTTATGGTATATATAGGACCTGTCGGTTACGATGTACTTAAAGGATATGAAAAAAATCTGGAAACAATTGTCGATTTCGGAAGTTTCTTCGGGCTGAAGTTTGTCGTTCGTCCCATAGCCGAATATGTTTTTCTTCCACTGTTTAATTTCCTTAACAGCTTTATTCCGAATTACGGTGTAGTCATTATAATTTTCTCAATAATAATAAAGATACTGCTTCACCCGCTTACACGGAGCAGTTATCAGTCCATGAGAAAGATGCAACTGCTTCAGCCGATGATGACGGAGGTGAAGGAGAAATATAAAGATGACCCAACGCGAATGAATAAGGAAGTAATGAAGCTGTACTCCACTTATGGAATTAACCCAATGGGCGGCTGTTTGCCATTGATATTGCAGATGCCGGTGTTCATAGCGTTGTGGGGGCTTTTCCAGACAGCAATAGAACTACGGCAACAGCCTTTTATCTGGTGGATTACTGATCTCTCACAGCCGGATATCATCTTTCACCTGCCATTCAAACTACCGTTGTTCGGACTTGACCAGATAAGCGGACTCGCTTTATTAATGGGTATTACCACATTCATACAGCAAAAGCAGTCTATTAAAGATCCACAACAGCAGATGCTCATTTATATTATGCCGATTATGCTCACTATACTATTTATGAGCTTTCCCTCAGGACTTAACCTCTACTACTTCCTTTTTAATGTTTTCTCCATTGCACAGCAATATTATATGACGCATTCAACAAAAGGTGTTGTGCTCGAGCCGGTAAAAAATACAAAGAAGGGTAAAGGATTCTTAGAGAGAATGATGGAAGCCGCCGAAAAGAAAGCAAAGGAACAGCAAGCTAACCTGAAAAAACGCAGGTAAGCAATCTGGTTAGTTATGGTTTTACCAAACTGTGTGCCGGTAACTGAGAAGTACGCAGGGGGAACATGTCCTTGAAGGCAATAAGGATTGGTCTGATTGCTGTTTTCTGTTTTTTATCCTGTGAAAAATTATACTCGCAGGAAATAATTATTGAGCCTGAGTACACGACTTATAAACTACCATTCGGTATGACCGAACGGTTGCCCACTCAGTACCCGTATGTTGGTTTGGCTCTCAGCGGCGGTGGTTCACGAGGACTCTCTCAGATTGGTGTATTAAAAGCTATTGAGGAGGCGAATATTCCGATTCGATTAATAGTGGGGACCAGTATGGGAAGCATTGTCGGTGGTCTCTATTCGTTAGGATACTCGATTAATGAGCTTGACTCTATAGCCCGAAATACCGATTGGGATGAGTTACTTGCGGTTGATAAACGGATAAACAGACGGGAATTATTTGTTGATCAAAAGGTTACTGAAGATAAAGCTGTCTTTACATTGCGACTTCGGGGACTACGACCCGTATTGCCTACTTCAATAAACGACGGGCAAAAATTAACCAACTATCTTAATCTGCTAACATATCAGGGACCCGGAAGGAATTATGAAAATTTTGATGACTTAGCCATTCCATTCCGCGCAGTGTGTACAAACTTAAAAAAAGGTGAGCCCGTTGTGCTGGGAAAGGGTTCTCTTGCACAGGCGCTTCGTGCAAGTTCAAGTGTATCTTTTTTGCTCAGTCCTATCACACTAGATTCTTTACTTCTCGTCGATGGCGGTTTAACCGCAAATATTCCGGTAAAAATTACTAAAGAACTTGGTGCGGATTTCGTAATTGCCATAAACACCACTTCAGATCTACACCCCGAAGAAGAACTGGAATTGCCCTGGGTAGTTGCTGATCAGGTGGTTAGCATACCTATGAAACTGCTGAACGAAATTCAGCTGAAGGAGGCAAATGCAATTATTCAGCCTCAGTTGTATGGCAAAGCATCAACCGATTTCAGTCAGATTGACTCACTTATCGCAATCGGGTATGAAGCAGGAAAACAAAAATCTTCAGAAATAAAACAACAGCTTGATTCGATATTCTTCAGCAGATTGCAAAAGAAAGAAGTTTTTATTAAAAATCCCGTTATTAATGAAGAGAGCGGGATCGGTAGAATGTATTTACATAACTACATTAACCGGGACTCAATTTCATCCGCGGAAATACTTCGGGATTTGTATGAAATAAATGCTACCGGTAAATATGACAGTATATATGCCCGCATCACTCCTGTAAATGGAAAAAATATAATTCGTTTCGAAGGGAAATTAGCTCCGACAATTACATCGGTTCAGTATTCAGGAATAAATATTCTAAATCCCGATACCATTTCCTCGCTAATCGGCACAATAACATATAAAACATTTGAACCGCGAAGAGTAGTAACATTTATTAAATCAGTTATTGATCTTTACAGAAACAGCGGATACTCGCTTGCAGAATTGGAGTCTTCCTATTTTGACAGAAATACGGGCGTATTATTTCTGAAATTTAATGAAGGCGTCATTGATTCGATTATTGTTGAGGGTAATGAGTCATCAAATACAACAATAATTACGCGTGAACTGCCATTTCAGGCGGGCAGTATTTATACATACGAGGCTGTACAAAGAGGTTTATCAAATTTACGGAATACAAATCTCTTTGATAATGTTTTTATAAAAGTAAAAAAAGTAGGCACAAAAAATATTGTATTCCTCAGTGTTGATGAAAAAAATTCGAGTCTTGCCCGCCTTGGATTTAAAATTGCAAATGAAAATTATCCGCAACTTAACATCGATATCAGAGATGAGAATATATTTGGAACAGGCACTGAGCTGGGTTTACTAGTGTATCTGAGTCAGCGCGGAAGGTCATTTATTGCCGAGCACAAAGAGAATCGGATATGTAAAACATATCTTACCGATAAAAGCCGTGACTTTTATCATTTCGATGATATATTTACTTATAAGGATGATATACCTGAGAGCGATGATGAATTCAGCCGTTCAATTAGCGGCGAATACAGACAGCGGTCATACGGACTCAGTTTCTCTCTCGGAACACAGGTTGGAAAGTTCGGTAACCTGATTTTCACCGGACGATATGGTATGAACGGTGTGAGAAATTTACGCGAAAATACAACAAAAGAAACAAATGAGCGGCTTGTTTCGCTAAAAGTTGCAACAACAATCGATACGCAGGATAAGTATCCCTATCCGACAGACGGTATCCGTCTTCATGGATTTTATGAACTTTCGTCTTCGGTACTGGGCAGTGAAACCGGATTTACGAATATCGGCGGAGAATACAAAGGATATATTACAATTAAAGATAAACATACAATTATAACCGGTTTTCGAATCGGTGCCGCTGATAAGACGCTCCCGCTCTACCTGCAATATTCGTTGGGAGGTCAATATTCATTTTTTGGAATGCGTGAAAACGAGTTTCGTGGCAGACAGGTTTTTCAGTCCTCACTGGAGTATCGCCTGATGTTGCCGGTTAGGTTATTCTTCGATACTTATTTTATGGTTCGTTATGATCTTGGTTCAATTTGGGAAGTACAGGAGCAGATACGGTTTGCTGATTTCCGGCATGGACTTGGTACAACGCTGTCATTCGATACTCCAATAGGACCTGCAGATTTTTCAATAGGTCGGAGTTTTCTTTTTGTAAAAGGACTGCCGGATAATCCTTTACGGCTCGGGCCGTTATATTTTTACTTTTCTCTTGGTTATTATTATTGATCAGTTTAGCGGTTATTATCGGGAAATGAGTGTTTAGGATATTTCCTTTAACCATCTTAAAAACCGACTGCATTGAAGTAACAGTTATCTGTTTAAAGTTTGCAGGTGATGATTGATTTGCCCTAAAATTCAAAGAGAAATGGTGTACTTTTAAAATTTAACAAAAAATATTAATTGTTTTTCAGGAGACAGTTATGCTTCGTAATACAGGTAAAATTATTGGTCTGGTTATAGTTTTTCTTTTCGTTTCCAATGCTCAGAAAAAAGACCTGACACTCGATGAAATTTTTACGAACAGGGCGCTTTACGGGAAAAATATGCCCGGCATTCAGTGGTATGATGGCGGGAAAAAGTTTTCATTTCTTAAAATGAATCCGCAAACACGATCGATGGACCTTTACTCACATGACTGTGAAACGGGAAAAGAAGAGATACTAGTCTCGTCGGATAAGTTGAAAATAGAAGGAGAAGATAAGCCGGTTGCGCTTACGAATTACGAGTGGTCGCCTGATGAAAAATATATTATGATGACCGGTGTGCTTGAAGCCAGAAGTATCAAAACCGGAGGAACATTCTATCTCTTTAATATTGCTGAGGGAAAAATCACACATATTATTGAATCGGGTGAGGAACAGGTCAATGTAAGCTTCTCTCCTGATTCAAAAAAACTTGCGTTTGTTCGTTCTAATGATTTGTTTGTTTATAATCTCGAAACGAGAAAAGAAACCCGGTTAACTTTCGATGGCAGTAAAAATGTTTTGAATGGGATTTTTGACTGGGTGTATGAAGAAGAATTCAGTATTATTCGTGGATATGAATGGTCGCCGGACAGCAAAACCATAGCATTCTGGCGACTTGATCAGACAAATGTACCTGAAATCCGGTTAGCTAAATACGACTCTCTTTATCTAAATACTCTCGATATGAAATATCCGAAAGCCGGCGGAAACAACTCGCTTGTGCAAATAGGAATGGTGAATGTTGAAACCTCTGCAACTGTTTGGGCTGATATCGGAGCAGAAACGGATATTTATATACCAAGAATTAACTTCACCGCCGATCCTCAGATTTTATCTGTTCAAAGGTTAGACAGGCTACAGCAAAAATTTGATCTTCTCTTCGTCTCAGTTTCAACGGGGAAATCAACTGTAGTGTATAAAGAGCAGGATACTTGCTGGATAGATATTACCGATGACTTACATTTTCTCTCAGGGAAGAAGCAGTTTCTTCTTACATCAGAAACAAGCGGATATCGGCATATTTACTTATTTGATTATTCAGGAAACAAGATCGCTCAGCTAACCAATGGTTCATGGGAAGTTGGAGAAATTAAGGGAGTTGATGAAAAACGAGGACTAATATATTATACATCTAACGAAAGAGGTGTCCGGTATAGTGATTTATACACGTTAACGCTTGATGGAAAAAAGAAAACATTACTCACTGAATCTGCCGGCTTTCACAGAATTAATCTCTCGAAAAACTTTACTCATTATATCGATGCTTACAGCACAGCAAATACATTTACTGTATCTACTCTGTATTCGGCTGACGGTAAAAAAATACGGGATCTCACTGCGCCGGATATGTCAGTATTTTCGACTTATAATATATCCCCCGTTGAATTTTTTACTTTCACTACATCCGATGGTGTGACCATAAATGGATCAATGATTAAGCCTACAAATTTTGACCCTTCAAAAAAATATCCTGTTCTTATCTATAATTACAGTGGTCCCGGCTCGCAATTGGTTCAGGACTCATGGGGAGGTTTTAATTATTGGTGGCATTTAATGCTTGCACAGAAAGGCTATATAATAGTATCGATTGACAACAGAGGAACCGGCGGTAGAGGAAAAGAGTTTAAACAAAAGGTGTACAAGAACCTAGGATATTGGGAATCCTTCGATCATATTGAAGCGGCAAAATACCTTTCTGCACAGCCGTATGTTGATGGCTCAAGAATAGGAATTTGGGGCTGGAGTTACGGGGGGTATATGTCTGCTTATACCCTTATGGCAGGAGCGGAGTATTTTAAAGCGGCTATATCGGTAGCTCCGGTAACACACTGGAAATTTTACGATACGATATATACCGAGCGATATATGTCTTTGCCGGAATTGAATCCCGATGGTTATGAGAAAAGCAGTGTTCTTGCTCTCGTTCCCAGGATGAAGGGGAAACTATTACTTGTTCATGGTACTGCCGACGATAATGTTCATTTTCAGAATGCAGTGAAATTAGCGGAAAGGTTAATAGCTGAAAATAAACCATTTCAAACGATGTTCTATCCGGAGAAGAACCATGGTATTTATGGTGGTAAAACCCGCCAGCATCTTTATGAGATGATGACTGATTTTATTTTGAAAAATTTATAGTAAAGGATAAATGCGGCATACTATTAAACATGGTGCAATTACCGAAAATAAAGTTTTACGGATAATATTTTTTATTCTGGGATGGGTATTTCTTGGATTAGGAGTGGCAGGTGTTGTGTTGCCGCTAATGCCCGGAACAATATTTATAATTTTATCTTGTTATTTTTTTGCGAAAAGTTCAAACAGGTTTCGTCATTGGTTATTGCACAACAGGCTATTCGGCAAAGTTCTACAGCATTATGTAGATGGGGGCACAATGCCACTCTATGCTAAGATACTGGTAGCAGTAATTATTGTAATATCATTGATTTTAGGAATATTTGTATTTTAAATCAGGCAACATACAGAGTACTGTTGCCGGAAAAAACTATGTATAAAGAAATTACTAATAGCTCTCTGCTGAACACACCATCAATGTGGAGAATACATAAGCTCTCCTTATTATTATTTCTTACGGCACTCATCATCAACGGAAAAGCACAGGAAATAGAAGAAAAAGCAGTTGTAGCAAGTGCGGGTTCAAAGAGTATTACCGTCCGAGATTTTGAAGAACGCTATGAGTTTACCCCCCACATAGGTACCGATTTACGGTCGAATCCGAAAAAAAATCAACTTGACTTTCTCTACTCCTTAATAGCAGAAAAACTCTGGGCAACCGATGCGGAAAAGCGAGGACTTGATACTCTGGAAGCAATGCAGACGGTAACAGCTTCAATGATGCGATTGTTTACTCTCGATGAATTGTACAAGAAAGTGATTCGGGAAAAGGTTACAATTAGTGAGAAGGAGATGAAGACTGCTATTGACCGGCAGACCAGTAAGTTATATATAAATTATCTCATTTCTTCCGATTCAGCAGAGATACACGATCTCTTCAATCTGATAAAAAACGGTGTTCCTTTCGATACAATACTTGCCGAGAGTCCGGAGCGTGAAGAACAGAAAACTCCTCTTGAAATAGTTTATGGCCAGATGGAGTTATCGATAGAAAATGAACTCTACTCTTTGAAGAAAGGAGAAATCACTAAGCCAATATATACTCCTGATGGATGGTATATTTTCCGGCTCACAAACCGAAGTGATGAGCTGATGGTTCTTTTCGATAAGGATAGTGAAGCATGGAAGCAGGCAGAAAAAACACTACGCGCAAGGAAAGAAAAAGAAGAATACGAACGATTTTTTGCGGTATTTTTTAATAAAAAATCTATTACTGCCGATGCTGTGCTCTTGCGATCACTAACAGTCCATTTGAAAAATTTTTATGAAGAAAAAATAGCCCGGGAAAAATTACAGCCCACTGAAAGAATAATGCTTGACGCAGGCGATGTAAGCAAATTACTTGCAGAAATAGCAGAGGATACTCTGCAATCGGTATTTCTGAAAATTAACAATAAAGAATTTTCTCTGCGTACTTTTATTCTATTAATCGCTTTTGATGGAATAGCATTAGAAAAATATGATATCGAATCTGTGTACCGTTATATCAATATGAGGGCAAGGAAATTTGTCGAAAGGGAATTGCTCTTTAATTATGCCTGCGAGATGAATATTGATAAATCAGAAGAGGTTCTTAGACAGTTTACTATGTGGAAAGAAAACTATTTATATCAATTCCTCCGCAGTCAGTTTAATGATAGTGTCAGTGTGAGCGATGAAGAAGTACGGCTGTATTATGATAAGCGGTTCAAAGAAACAAAATTTCCACGACAACTGAATATAATTGAGATACTTACCGATAGCCTTGAATTAGTTGATATTATTTTGAAAGAGTACTCCTCGGGCGCCGACTTCAGAGCGCTGGCTAAAAAATATAATAAGCGGAAGTCAACACTCGCGACTGATGGCGAGTACGGATATTTTCCGGAATTTCTGCACGGGGATATCGGCAGAACAGCCGTATCAATGGAGGTTGGTGAGGTGTTCGGACCTTTGAAGCTCCCTGAAGGCTACTCCATAATTAAACTTATTGGCAAAAAAGATGAATATATTGTGCCTCCTTCAAAATCCTTCGAGCAGGCAAAAGAGGATTTACGCAGGGAGATAAAAGGAAAACGCATTAAAGCAAAGATTGATAACCACACAATAAAACTGGCTCGTTCTTACGGTGTAAACATAAATGCTGAAGTATTCAGCAAATTGCATACAACACAAATAAGTTCATTTGGAATCAGATATACCGGGTTTGGCGGACAAATAACTGCGGCGCCGCTTCTTGCCCCAGACAACGATTGGGTAAAATACTTTTTAGATCCTTCGATACCATTACCATAGATAATTATGAATATTTTAATCTACGGCACAAAGAAGTGCAGTGACTCCAGAAAAGCAGAACGATTCTTCAAAGAAAGAAGAATACCTTTTCATTATCGCGATTTACAGGAAAAGGGTATAGCGAAAGGTGAACTTGATAACATTACACGAAAAATTCCGATTGACGACTTATTGGACAGAGAAGGAAAAGAATTCTCGAAGCAACAGCTCGCTTACAAAGTATTCAGTATTGAAGAAGTCTTACTTGAAAATGCTTTGCTATTCCGGACACCGATAGTACGAAACGGAAATGAGTGCACAATAGGTTATAAACCGGAGATCTGGAAAAAGTGGCTTGAGATGAAATAAAGGATGAAATGTTATGAATGCAACGATTAAAGTATTATTACTAGTTTCTTTAATGGTTTTCAGTACTTTGTTAATACCAGGCTGTAAAAAAGAACTTACTGAGGAAGAAAAAAATTATATCGCAAGGATTGAACGGGAGAGGGATGAAAAAAATAATTTTATGAAAAATGATCCTGCATCTCCATTTAACAGAGAACCGAAAACGCCGTTTGAGCCCTTAAAATATTTCGATGTTGATCCGTCGTATGTTTTCAAAAGTAAACTGATACGATACAGCCGGCAGGATACAATTACAATATTCGGTACAAAGGGCGAAGAAAGAAAAGCTGTTCGACTTGGATACTTAAATTTTTTTTTCGAAGGAAAACAGCATAAAGTAAATGTTTATGAGGGATACTCGCGAAAAACGGGGGAGAAGTATTACAGTATCTGGTTTACTGATAAAACCACAAATGATGAAACATACGGTGTCGGGAGATATATTGACTTTGAGCTTAATGAAAACCCGGACTATGTTTATACTCTCGACTTTAATACAGCGTACAATCCCTATTGCGCCTATTCACCTGAATATTCATGTGCAATTCCTACCAAAGAAGACGTATTGGATATTGCTGTCAGGGCGGGCGAGAAGAAATTCCACCATTAACAGCTGATAAGTGAAAAAAAGAGAGTATAGCCGTAGAAAAGCCGAACGAAGCATAGCAACGACAGCTATTGGAATTTTTACGAGTTTTTTACTTGCTTTAACAAAAGGTATTACCGGTTACCTTGGTAATTCGTATGCTCTCATTGCTGATGCTATTGAATCGCTTTCTGATATAGTTACTTCAATGATAGTGCTATTGGGCATCAGAGTTGCGTCGCGGCCACCCGATCATAACCACCCTTACGGACATGGAAAGGCAGAACCCCTTGCCGGAATTCTGGTTGCCTTTGCTTTGTTCATTGCGGCGATAATAATTATTGTACAGAGTATTCACGAAATTATTACTCCACACCATGCACCGGCGCCATTTACTCTAATTGTGTTGCTCGCTGTTATTATTACGAAAGAAATATTATTTCGATTTGTAATTAAGGTTGGAAAAGAAGTTGAGAGCGTTGCTGTGAAAAACGATGCATGGCATCACCGAAGCGATGCTATAACATCAGCGGCGGCATTTATTGGAATTACAATTGCACTCATAGGCGGAGCCGGATATGAAGCGGCAGATGACTGGGCTGCATTATTTGCCTCAGGTATAATTATCTTTAACGGATACAGGCTACTTCAACCGGCATTAATGGAGATAACGGATGCCGCGCCGGATCCGGAAATTATTAACGAAGTGAAAGAAATTATTCTCTCGGTACCGGGTGTGCAGGGCGTTGATAAATGTTACATACGAAAAATGGGGTTTGATTTTTTTGTTGATGTGCATGTTGAAGTAGATGGGACGCTTAGTGTGTTTGAAGGACACGAAATAGCGCACATGGTGAAAGATCAGATTCTTTCTCACAAGCAGTCAATAACCGATGTATTAGTTCACATCGAACCAATACGAAAAGAAGGGGGATATAAAGTCAGTACACTTTTCCGTGAAACGATTCTTTCACAAACCACTGATAAAAGTACCGAACAAAAGAACAATCTTTAGTCCGGATTATTGAGAATTATTTTTTACTTATTCCTGATTATAAAATTGCTTGATGCCTGCATTAGCGGAGTAAGAATAACTTCATTAATGTTTACATGCGGCGGTCGTGTTGCACAGTATAATACAGCATCTGCTACATCATCTGGAGTAAGTGGGGTAATATTTTGATATACTTTTTTTGCTCTCTCTTCATCTCCACGAAAACGAACCATGCTGAAGTTCGTTTCAACCATTCCCGGATCAACAGTGGAAACTCTAATACCATGCTCAAGTATATCAAGACGAAAAGCCTGTGTAAGGGCATTAACAGCGAATTTGGTAGCGCAATAAACATTGCCTTTCGGATAAACCTCATGACCTGCTGTTGAGCCGATATTGATTATATGACCTGATTTTCTGCCAACCATTAGTTTAACTGCCGGGCCTGTGATATATAAAAGTCCTTTAATATTGGTATCAATGGTTTCATCCCAATCATCGTATTTCCCTTCATAAATCGGATCGAGACCTCTAGCCAATCCTGCATTATTAATCAGAATATCAGGAATAACTTGCCGTTCCGATAAATCTGAATACATATCCGTAACAGATTTTTTATCTCTCACATCGATTGCATAATACATTGCCTCGATTGCGAATTCATCTTTGAGCGCATTGGAGAAATCGATAAGCTTTTGCTCATTGCGGGCAACCAAAATCAGATGAGAACCTGCTTCAGCAAATAACTTTGCACATGAAGCACCTATTCCGGAGGTTGCTCCGGTAATCAATGTAGTTTTATTTTGAAGTTTTTTCATTTGAAACATCCTTTTTATCGTTTATTATTTCGCCCGGATTGGAAAATAAATTTTTAAGTCTCCCCAAAATAAAGCCGGTATAACCAAATGTAACAGCGGCAGTGAAAAACGCGAAAAAAATTCTTTCTCCGAATCCTTTAGGCAAATGTTGTATAGTCATTGTCCAGTTGTGATTAATATTCCAGCCTGTAAGGATAGCAATAATAAAGCCAAAAGAAGAAAATAGTAAAAAGCTGACGAGTGTAAATTGATAAAAAAGTATAATAGTCCGTTTGTAAAAATCTTTCAGAGCGCCAAGAATTAAATTTAATAGTTCAATCATGGCTATTGCCAGAATATAGGGCAATAGCATATTAATAAGAACAGGAGTAAACACTTTCTCTGAGTGAATAATTTGAATTACCGGTAATAGAAAATTCCATTCAAAACGAATGAAATCGTTAAAAAAAATGAAGAGAATAACGGCCTGAACAAGTACATTAATATAGATAATAGATAGTAAACCCAAACATAAACCTGCAAGCGCCATGAGATAGCGCTTTTTATCCTTGGGGCTTTCTTTTTTACTCATTAACGCTCAATCCAAGAGTATCTTCTGCGTTGAAAGTCAGGTTCAATTATTTCGAAAGGAAATTTTTTTGAAGAAAATATCAGTCGATTTCCTTTATCATCAGCTGCTTTCCAATCTCCATTAATTTCTGTTTTTATCCGGGTAGTTTTCCCATCGGGAAAATTAACATAACCATTAATGTTTATCCCTGATGCAGAATTAGGAGAGTAATTTTTATTGAACAACTGGATTGTATTCTGACCCTCAACGAGCAGATTTGTTATGTTAAAGATTTTTACCCTCTCATATTCCGTAACCAGTGAAAGTGAGCGACGCACATATACTTCGCCGGCGTAAACATTATTTACAAAGAGAGTCGTATGCCCGTCGGAGATTAACTGAATTTCGGAATCAATGGGTAAATTTTCGAGATGCACATTATAAGTAAATACAGCATTTGCAACCGGAATGGAATCAGGTGTAGCAGTATAAAGCCATTCAGAACTAATTGCAGGTGAAGGGAGGGCCGGTAATTTGCCGTTTTGTAAGTTTGAAAGTAAAGAGTCGGTTTCCTTGAAATAACTCAGAAGTCTGTTAAACTTATCTTCAATCCGTGATAAATTTTCTGGTTTGTAATATTTTAACCAGTGAGTTTTATATTCATCCCTAAAAAGTGGTATCTCATTTATCAATTGATTAACAAGATTTTTTGCTTTGGTGAAGTATTCATGTTTAAGATTATCATTTAAACTACTCTCTTTCAATCTATTTAGATAAAATACAGACTCCTGCTTTTTACTCAGGAATAAATTAAAGCGGCACATAAACTCAAGCAAGAGAATGTGATCCTTATTATTCGTTGCATGCTTAGAAAGTTCATTTAGTGATTCACGAAGATTTGCAAGTGATGAACGAAGCCACGAAATTTTTGCTGATGCAGAAACTTTTGGTTCCCACCATGGAGTATCCCGAAAAGGCAACAAAGGGTGTCTCCATGCTTCATTCCAGTAATAATGATTTACAGGATGTCCCAGTACATTATATGCATCGGTTAACGAAGATGAAGAAATGCCAAAGAAAAGTCGGGTAAAGTTTTTTGAGAAAACTGTGTAGTCAGAATTTTCAGGATTCCATGCACACGCCGCTGACCATGAATAACTTTGCAGGACAAGTTCCTTAAATGTTTCTGCGCCAAAATCGCCCCAGTTAGAATTTACCATACCAAGAGCGCCAAAACGAATTCCGCTTTCTAAAGAATGCTGAACATTCGGTACCGAATTGTAAACAACAGGAAATGAGGATGTAAAATTCCACACTGAGGGTGATACGAGGAAACGAAATCCTGCATTATGAAATATTTCAGGACTTTTATATTCAAAGTCGGGCCGGTAATGCCAATCCACTACAATAATATCTTTCGGAATATGATTAAGAATTTCAGGATGACGAAGAATAATATCGCCGTACATCATTACTGTTTTGCCGTGTCGTTTGCAGATATCATATATTTTTTTGTAATGTAATGCATGAAGTTTCCCTATTCCAAGAGAATCTGCCACATTCTTTGATTTACCATATCCTACATCAAAACTTTCATCTGCCCCGATATGAAAATATGGCGAAGGGAACCAATCGAACAGCTTACCTAACATCGATTCAAGAAATGGGTAAATAGAGTCATTAGTTATGCAAAGAGATGCGGCGCCCGGAAATTCTGCGAGATGAACAAATTCAGGCATGGCGAGGATATTCTCATAATGACCTAAAGTTTGAAAGATGGGTATTATTTCAACAAACCTTTCAGATGCGTAACTGACGAGTTCCCTGATTTCGTGCTCAGAAAGTGCTCCTCTGTTTTTTCCTATGGAAGGAAACTGTTCAAAAAGAACCATATCTTCCAGATATGGCATATAAGTATTAATTTTATAATATGCGAGATGGTCAATAATACGCTTAAAATTATCTAATGTTGAAACCTGTCCTCGACTTATATCATCTGATATTGCGCGCATCCCAAGTGCAGGGTAATCTGTTATTGAAATTGCTGGGAGAGTATCTTTATAAAACTCAAAAAGCTGAAGAAGAGATACGAGCCCATAGAAAAAACCTCTGGAGTTTAGAGCTTTTACTTGTATCCCGCTTTTTTCTATAGAAAGTGTATAGTATTCTGATTTTTGTTTATCGTTTAGTCCGGTGCTATGAGAATCAGGTTCCTTTAGCAAATTCAGGGTAATAGAAGCAAATTGGGGATTGCTTGTGAAGGAAAATTTAATATCAGAGCAGGATTCAGAGAGTCTCTGAACACCTTTAACGGCAGGATTTCCTATTTCTGCACACTCTTCATTGACATAAATTAAAACAGGCTGTTTTAATATGTAGTTGCCGTTAAGATAGCTAATGTTGCGTGGTGACGGAACTAATGGTATTGTTCCACTACTGCAAAAAACCTGTTCAGCAAGAAAAATAGATATAAAAATTCCGAACAGGGCATTAATCAATTTTCTTTTTACAATAATGCCGACTAAATAGTCATTAATCCAATCCGGCATTATTTCCCGAGTGAAATAAATAACAAAATTATTGTAGCAACACTGCCGAGTAAGGTTAAATAGTTACTGGTAACATAAAAATAGTACCAGAAAGAGCGTGCCGGACTTCGAGGCACATATACAAAATCACCGGCTTCTATGGTAACATTTTGTTCAATCGGGGAGAGCCACTGTTTCGTAGAGCCTTTAATAACCATAATCTCATCCTCAATAACAAACTCTCCGGAGCCTTCACACTGGTCGATATAATACTTGTAGTCCTTTCCTTCAGAGAATGGAATTCTTCCCGGTTTATTAACATATCCTAATACCGTTACATGTTTATCTTTTTTAGGAATATAAACAACATCACCATCGTGAAGGATAAAAGTAGAGGCAAGCGAATTTGGCTTATCATAATCGGTTGCATCAATTGATTGATGATCAAGATACCAGCGTAAACGGTTTTCCAAAAGGAAATAGGCTGTATCCTGCTCGGTCATATTTGATAAGCGGAGAAAGGAGTGATTTTCGAGTGTACTCATTTGATCCAGCAGTTTTATCTGCAGTTCGGTAAATTCTTCGGGATTCTTTTCAGCCGTTATTCCATATAACTTTTCCAAATAAAACGGAGAGAAGCTGGAAGACGAGAATAATTTTACATTTTTCAGGTTGGCATCTTTTGTTAGTCCGCCTGACATTTTAATTACATCAGCGAGAGTGGTTGTCCCTTTCGTAATAGGAACATATCCGCTATTGCGAACTTCGCCAAGCAGTGTTATGCTGAAATCTTTTCTTTCTGTTTCATCGGCTCCAATGCGTATTCTGTCGCCTCTCATTAGTAAGGGGTTTTCACTAATTTTAACTTTTAATACCGTTTGAGTAGAGCCATCATAACTTAGCCGGTAAATTTCCGCATCAGTTACATTTTCATAAGCTTTGTTAATGCCTTTTCCAAATTCAATTGCATCGCTAAGCCGGTCTCCTTCAACGAATTGAAAAACTCCCGGTTCATTTACCGCTCCAAAAACATAATAGCAGTTCTTTTCAAGATCTATGGGCGGAAAAATAATTACATCATCGTTTTTTAAGTAGGGATTATTTTTAAAGTCGGCGTTGTTGCGGAAACGAATAAGATCAAGTTTCAAAACTTCGCCATTTGCCCGCTTTAACAGAATATCCCGCCATGCAACATCTATATTCTTTTCTTTCATTAAAGCAGATTCAATTTTGTCTAATTCCTTGTTCTGTGTTGCTGACTGAACCTGAAGATAAATTCGTGTAAGAAATTGATCTACTCTTTCTGCCGCACTCGCAGGAAAAGACCCGGTTATGGGAAATGAACCGCCTATAGTAACTGAAATCATCGATCCGGATAGTGGATTCAATTCAGATTCTTTTTTTTCCTGTGCATGTATGAAAGAAAAAAGAAAAACACTTAACAACAAGATGTGTCTAATTGAAAGGAACATCAATGTAAACCTGTAATTTTTAAAAGGTGAATAATAGTATTATCTATTCAAGTATTGAGTTTCATAGTACTTAACATACTCGCCGGATAGGATATTTTTCCACCAGCTTTCGTTTTTAAGATACCATTCTATTGTATGTTGAATAGCCTCTTCGAATAAGTATTGTGGTTTCCATCCTAGTTCGTTTTGAATTTTTGTTGAGTCGATAGCATAGCGTCTGTCATGACCCGGTCTGTCTTTTACATATTCTATTAACGATTCATCTTTACCGAGTGTTCTCAGAATAAGTTTCACTATCTCGATATTTGGTAATTCGTTGCTAGCCCCGATATTATATACCTCACCAATTCGTCCCTTTTCGAAGACCATGTCAATTGCACGGTTGTGGTCAATTACATAAATCCAGTCCCGTACATTCATTCCATCCCCGTAAACCGGTAATTTTTTATTATTAATGCAGTTAATAATCATTAGTGGTATTAGTTTTTCGGGAAATTGTAATGGTCCATAATTATTTGAACATCGTGTAATTACAACCGGCATTCCATAAGTGTGGTAAAACGCCTGAACCATCATATCGGCGGCTGCTTTACTCGATGAGTAAGGACTATTGGGAGACAAAGGAGTTGATTCGGTAAATAATCCCGTAGGTCCCAGACTTCCGTACACCTCATCAGTGGAAACTTGTAAGAATTTTTCTACATTAAAACGCCGTGCTGTTTCCAGTAAGACATTTGTACCAATCACATTTGTTTTATAAAAAATCTGTGAGCCAAGAATACTTCTATCAACATGAGACTCAGCGGCAAAGTTGATAACATATTTAATAGAAAATTTTTCGAAAATGTAAGAAACTAATTCAGTATTTGTAATATCTCCCTTTACAAAACGGTAGCGGGGATTATTTTCGGATTCCTCAAGGTTTTTCAGGTTTCCCGCATAAGTAAGTTTATCGAGATTAACAATGAAATAGTCCTCCCGCTCTTTAAGAATATGATTAATAAAATTACTGCCGATAAATCCGGCGCCACCGGTAACTAAAATGTGTTTCATCGTTTAATTAATCCTGTTTAATAAGAAAAAAAGCCAAGCATAATTCCCGTCTGAATAAATAAACCACTGCCGGAAATTTCTGTGGGGGTATTTATAACTTCGTTACCGCTCTCATCAAGCCACTCATTTCCTATAGCCAGATTATATCCTCCGCCAATCCGGAAGGAAAGAAACCGATAAAATGGAATATCTATATTAATAACAGGTACTATGGAAAAATAACTATTTTTTAATGCGCGGGAATAACTTGAAGCAGAACGGGAAGTATCGGAAAGTTCGCTCCACATTCCCGACCACTCAAGTTTTCCTTTTGTTCGCGAAATGCGGATAATGGTTTCTCCACTGCCAATAATTGCACCAACTGAGAC
>CAYTLQ010000275.1:0-14087 GCA_964438715.1 uncultured Ignavibacteriaceae bacterium | reverse complement strand
GAATAAAAGAAATGAGGCAAATGATAGGTGAAATTCGTAAGACGAAATTGCCGGACCCGAAAGATCTTGGAAATGCGGGTAGTTTCTTCAAAAATCCGGTTATTCCTAAAAGTAAATTCTATGAATTACAGAAAAGATTCCCTGATATAAGTTATTTCCAAATTGATGATAAAAATGTTAAACTAGCTGCCGCATGGCTCATTGAACGATGCGGATATAAAGGGCGTCGGTTCGGGGAGTGTGGTGTTCATGATAAACAAGCTCTCATTTTGGTCAACTATGGAAACGCCGATGGGAGAGATCTGTTAACATTATCCCTGAAAATTCAACACAGTGTCAGGGAAAAATTTGGGGTGGAGCTTGTACCAGAAGTAGTGATTCGTTGACTTCCGCAAGTATTATTCATTTGTTTAACTTCAAACTGCTGATTAAGTTTTGGCAAATATTTTATGTTTTTTGATCAATAAGAGGCATTCCAAATGGCACAGAACAAAGAGCAAAATGAGTTTCTGACAGCTTACGAAAAAGCTGCAAATGAAGGTGTTGACCCTCGCTGTATTCCGCAAAGGTTAACCGAAAAGCCTCCGGTAGCAGATGAGATCGTTTATCCTGCGTATCCGGATGAAGATCACGAAACCTGGAAAATATTATATAACAGACAGATGGAATTTTTACCCGGGAGAGTTTGTTCAGAGTACCTTGAGGGAATAACTCTAATGAATTTCAATAGCGAGAGGATTCCACCGTTAAAGGATTTAAGTTCAGCTCTGTATAATACTACAGGATGGAGAGTTGCACGAGTACCGGGATTAATACACGAGCAGGATTTTTTTGAACTTCTCCGTGAAAGAATTTTTCCTTCGACTGATTACATAAGAGGAAAGCATGAGATAGATTACACTCCTGCTCCGGATATGTTCCATGATATATTTGGGCATATGCCTTTGTTAACGGAAAAGAACTTTGCGAATTTTTATCAGAAATTCGGCGAGGCTGCACTAAAGGCGAGATCGGAGCAACATATACTCCTGGAGAGATTTCACTGGTTTACTGTAGAGTTTGGTCTCATTCGTAAGCCGGAAGGTATGCGGATTTACGGGGCAGGGATAATTTCTTCATTTAATGAAGTACAGCATGCTCTTTCTGATAAAGTAAAGGTAATTGATTTCGATCCTGAAAAAATCGTTCATCAGGAATATGAAGTCTGGCACCTTCAGCCTATTTTGTTTGCAATCAATTCATTTGAGGAACTTGAGGCTGGATTTGATGAATGGACGAAAAAACAAGGATTATTATAAATTAAGGAACTATTTCCCCGTAATTATGTTTATAGATTTGTGTAATTAAAAAAAAGGAGAAGGAATGCCATTAAATGTAGGCGATGTCGCCCCTGATTTTACATTAAAAAGTCATAATGATGAAAAAATAACCCTCAGTTCTTTCAGAGGTAAAACAAATGTTGTGCTACTTTTTTTCCCATTCGCTAATACAGGTGTTTGTACAAAAGAGCTTTGTAGTATAAGGGATGGTATGACACAATATAATGAACTGAACGCACAGGTTCTGGCAATAAGCGTTGATAGTCATTTTTCCCTGAAAATGTGGAATGAGAAACACAATTTTAATTTCCCATTGCTTAGTGATTTTAATAAAGAAGCAATTACTGCATACGATACAAAATATGAAGTTTTTGTACCCGGTGTACACGATTATAAAGGAGTTGCGAAACGGTCGGCCTTCGTTATTGATAAAGAAGGTAAGATACAGTATGCTGAAGTATTGGAAAATGCCGGCGAAGAGCCCAATTATGAAAAAATCCGTAAAACACTCGAAGAATTGGGTAATAATTAATGAAAGTTCTGCATAATCTCACACCAATGGAAGCGAAGGAGTTTATAGAGAAAGAGAAACCAAGAGTTATTGATGTTCGCGAGCAATGGGAGTATGATATTGTTCACCTTCCGGATGCAGAACTTCTGTCTCTTAGTAAATTTAATGAGCATATGAAGAAACTCAATCCAAACGATAAATTGCTGATTTATTGTCATCACGGTTCGAGAAGTCTTCAGGTCGCTCATTATCTGAGCCGTAATGGATTTAGGTATGTTTATAACCTTGATGGTGGTATAAATGCCTACGCTGAAGAAGTGGATCAACAGCTGGCACAATATTAATTAATAGGTGGTTTCATGTTAAGTGAAGGTAAAAAAGCTCCTGCATTTAAATTGCAGGATCAAAACGGAAACAAAGTTCAGTTGAAAGATTTTAAGGGGAAAAAAGTAGTTCTATACTTTTATCCGAAAGATATGACAAGTGGTTGTACTCAGGAAGCTTGCGATTTTCAGGAGAACCTTGAAGCATTACATCAACTTGATGCAGTAGTTCTGGGTGTGAGTCCCGATTCAATAACCTCTCATAAAAAATTTGCTGATAAGTATGGTCTTACTTTCTCTCTATTAAGTGATGAATCAAAAGAGGTTTTAGAAGCCTATGGTGTCTGGAAAGAGAAGAGTATGTATGGGAAAAAATATATGGGCGTTGAAAGAACAACCTTCCTCATTGATTCTGAAGGCAAAATCGCCAAAATATATCCAAAGGTAAAAGTCGCGGGTCATGTTGCACAGATTGCCAAGGATATCACCGAGATCCAATGATTTTTGTAACCAGAAGAGAGGTTTTCAGCGCTTCGCATCGACTTTATAATCCAGCGCTGAGCGAAGAAGAAAATATTGCTATTTATGACAAATGTGCAAATTTTCATGGTCATGGCCACAATTATATACTGGAAGTTATTGTTGCCGGAGAAATTGATCCAAAAACAGGGTACCTAATTGATCTGAAAATTCTTAAAGATATTATACGAGAGCACATAATAAAGAAAGTCGATCACAAACATTTTAATTTTGATGTACCTTTTATGGAGGGTGTGATTCCTACGGCGGAAAATATCGCAATAGGTATATGGAATGAATTAGTTGATAAGATCCCATCGGGAAAATTATATTCTGTTAAACTATATGAAACTGAGAATAATTATGTTGAATATAAAGGTTAAGAGTTGATGAATCATGAAAATTTTAAGGGTTTGGTTACAACCATGCTCAGGGAAATTGGTGAAAATCCGGAACGACAAGGACTTTTGAGTACTCCGAAAAGAGTTGCAAAATCATTTGAATTTCTTACAAGCGGCTACTCAAAAAATATTGATGAAGTATTGAATAATGCTATTTTTGATGAAAAATATGACGAAATGGTACTTGTAAATAATATTGATTTTTACAGCATGTGTGAGCACCATTTATTACCCTTTTTTGGAAAAGTACATGTCGCATACATACCCGATGGTAAAATTGTTGGGTTGAGTAAAATTCCCAGAATAGTTGATGTATTTGCCAGAAGACTTCAGGTGCAGGAGCGGATGACTCAGGAAATTGCTGACACTTTAGATAAATATTTGAAACCAAAAGGTGTTGCAGTCGTCTCCGAGGCATACCATATGTGCATGATGATGCGTGGTGTTGAAAAACAAAATTCACACGCTACTGCAAGTGCAGTGCACGGAATCTTTAAAGAAGATTCAAAAACAAGAAGTGAGTTTTTTAGTCTTATTCGTTCAAGGCCGCGATAAGTGAAAAAAATAACATGGATTACAGGAGCCAGCAGTGGTATTGGCCTTGCTTTAACAAAGAAAATACTCGCAATTGGTGATATTACGGTATTGGCAACTGCACGGCGACCTGAATTAATAACCTCCGATTTCGGTAATGTTATCCCTTCACAATTGATGATAGATCGCTGTGATGTGTCCTCTACAGAGGATATAAAAAAAATTTCAGATCGTATAAGTAATTCAGGTGATTTCATTAATTGTCTTATCAATAACGCAGGGATGACTTCTTTCTCTAAAGCTGAGACAGATTCGCCTGAGTTGATTAAAAAAATTATCGATACCAATTTGACAGGTGCAATATTCGCCGCAAAGGCGGTACTCCCGATGATGATTGCACGAAATGAGGGAATAATTGTTAATATTCTCTCGGTTGTTACGGAGAAAATTTTTACTGAGAGTAGCGCCTATTCCGCCAGTAAAGCCGGGTTAAAGGCTTATATGGATGTACTTAGAGAAGAAGTACGCAAGTATAATATTCGTGTTATAAATGTTATACCTGGAGCAACTGAAACCCCCATCTGGCCTGAAAATGTACTTAGTAAACATGCGCAGAAAATGATGAAATCTGCTGACCTTGCTGAAATGTTGTTAAATGTTATAAATAGTCCCGGTAATATTGTAGCAGAATCTATTGTTCTTCGACCGGTTACGGGCGACTTATAATCCCTTCACAAAGCTCACCCAAAATTAGTTCATTCAAAAGTTTGAAATTATTTTCTACTCAGTTTTCAGGTAAAACCTCGATAAGTAACATTCAAATAACTATGTATTTAGCGACTGTTTTTTTAGTTTTGTGCATGAAAAAATTTAAAAATCCGCAATAATGGCCTTCGATATACTGATAACTCTTTTTCTTGTTTTTTTAAATGGCTTTTTTGTTGCATCCGAATTCGCAATTGTTAAAGTCAGAGCAAGCCAGTTAGAGCTTAAAGTTAAAGAGGGTAATAGATTTGCTGTGCTTGCTAAACATATAGTGAGCCATCTGGATGGTTATCTCGCTGCTACACAATTAGGTATTACGCTTGCGAGTCTGGGATTGGGTTGGATAGGAGAACCGGTTGTTTCGAAGATAATTATTGATGTAATGTCAATTCTGGGCATATCTCCTAATCCTGAACTTGCACATAATATTGCACTTCCAGTGGCATTTGTGATAATAACTATATTACACATTGTATTTGGAGAACTTGCCCCAAAGTCGCTGGCAATACAATTACCGCAAAAAACCACACTCTTTATTTCATATCCATTGCAATTCTTTTTTGTAATATTCCGACCGGCAATATGGTTACTGAACGGAATAGCTAATGTAATACTGAAATCAATAGGTATAGCTCCTGCTCATGGTTCCGAAATTCACAGTAGTGAAGAGTTACAATACTTAGTTAAACAAGGTAGAGAAAGCGGAGAAATTGATCCGGCCGAATATAAAATCATAAAAAATGCATTTTATTTTTCTGAGCAGACTGTAAAACAGATAATGGTGCCAAGAACGCAAGTTTTCGCGCTTGATATTAATGATTATAATGACCAAATGCTCGATATAATAATCAACGAAAACTACAGCAGGATTCCCTGCTATGAGGGCAATATTGATAAAGTAGTAGGAGTTGTATATCTTAAAGACATACTTGTTGCAACCCGTAAATCCGAACCGCTGAATATCAGATCACTTCTGCGTAATATGATTATTGTGCCGGAAACTAAATCAATCGGGCAAATGCTCACAGAATTTCAATCGAAACATCAACAGATGGCCCTTGTGGTTAATGAATACGGTGGAACGGAGGGGATAATTACTATGGAAGACATTCTTGAAGAGTTGGTAGGAGAGATACAGGATGAGCATGATAATGAATTGCCATTTGTTGAAAAAGTGGGAGAGCGCACTTATAATGTATTAGGTTATGCGGCACTTGATGACATTAATGAATCATTACCGTATCCAATTGAAAAAGATGAACAGTATGAAACACTAGCAGGGTATTTAATCCTAAACTTTAAGAAAATACCGAATGTTAAAGAAAAAATCAGGCTAGGGAATTATGAGTTTACTATATTGAAGAAAAACAAGAGTACAATTTCGCTAGTTCAGATAGTTGATATGACATTTGAGGATACGCCCCGTATAGAATCAGAAATTAATGTACAGAACAGAATTGATTGACAAAAAATAAGTTTGGAGTTATGTTGAAATTAAGTAACAAGCAGAATTCAATCGAAGAAAAAGCAGATAAAGATCTGAAAAAGATTCTTGTCGTCGAGAATGAGGAAAGTAATGCAGATGTACTATTGTATTACCTAAAAAAACATTTTACTGTTACACTCGCTGTGAATTCGGATGAAGCGTTGAATATACTGGAAAATGATAATTTTGATTTAATTCTTATGGATATCAATCTTGGATTCGGTATGAATGGGGCTGAATTGACAAAACACCTCCGTTCCATGGACCGATTTGAGGATATCCCCATTATTGCTGTTACAGCATACGCTTTATCCGGTGATAAAATCTATTTTTTGTCAGCGGGATGTACTGATTACATTTCTAAGCCCTTTGATCAAAATGAATTGTTAAATATTATCTCTAAACATTTGAGGTAGTTATAACAATACACCAATCAACATAATATTACTTTGATTTGATTTGCATTATTTAACTCATATTACGGGAGTGATTCTGGCAGGGGGTAAAAGTACCAGAATGGGTCAGGACAAAGCTGAGTTACAGTTAGAGAATGAATCACTTGTTCAGATTGCTTTTAAACGGCTCTCGGTTATTTTTGATAATGTCTTTATTGTCCGCAATACACCGTTACAAATCCCAGAATTGAATATGATAGTAATACCAGATATTTATCCCGGAATGGGACCCGCATCAGGCATCCATTCAGCATTAACGCATTGTACGGATAAAATGTGCTTTATTTTATCCTGTGACATGCCTTTTTTTTCTACAAATTCCATAAAGTTCATTTGTGAGCAGAGCAGGGGCTATGATGTAACAGTGCCAATACATAACGGCCGCATATATCCTGCTTCTGCATTATATAATAAAAATGCACTTTACGCATTTGAAAAAGCTATTTCTCTAAGTAATGACCTGAAGCAAGAAAAAAGAAAGTCATTAAGTCTAAAAAATATTTTGAATGATTTGAATGTACAGTATCTGGATATTGCAAAATCTCCCGCCGGATTTAATGAATTGGAATTATTTAACATCAATACTCCGGATGATTATGACTACGCTGTTATGAATATGAAAGTTTTAACGGAGAAATAATACTGCCAAAGTAACTTTAAATTTTGTAATTTTCGGTAAAACTTCACGGAGACTATGAAACACCTCCTGCTACTAATAAATTTTCTATTGATTACAAGTCTTGTAACCGGACAGATTATGGAAACCCCGGAAAAAATTATTCAGTCGATAAAGCAAGAGTTTGCACCTGATAAAAGGGTAGCAATTTTTGACGCAGAATTAGTACCCGGAACTCAAAAAGATACGATAAAGGTTGAAACTAACATACCTCAGGCTGTAACGGCATTAGAGTCAAAACTTGAACTTGCAGGAATAGATTGTATAATTGAGACAAAACTTTTACCTGATTCATCTTTGAATGGGAGGATATTTGGTGTAATAAATCTTTCTGTCGCAAACATTAGAAGTAAACCCGACCATCCTGCCGAATTGGTTACGCAGGCTCTCTTAGGAACTGTAGTAAAAGTATATAAATATGAAGACGATTGGTACCTTATCCAGACACCGGATGACTATTTAGGATGGGTGGACTCTGATGGTATTCAATTGATGACTGAAGATGAACTTCATTTATTCCAAAGTAACACTAAAGTTATTGTAACTGAGGTTTATTCTAACGCTTTCTCCGGACCTTCAAATGACTCCCGCCCTGTATCGGATATAGTTGCTGGTAATATTTTTGAATTTTTATCGGATGGAGAGAATTATATAGAAGTCGGATATCCTGACAAAAGAAGGGGATATATTAAAAAGAGTGAGGTACAGTTATTTGACCAGTGGCTGAAAGAGAAAGATTATCAATCGCAAAGTATTTTGAATACAGCTTTTCAGTTTTATGGTCTTCCCTATTTATGGGGTGGCACATCCCCGAAGGGCGTGGATTGTTCAGGATTCACAAAAACTGTGTACTTTATGAATGGAATACTTCTTCCCCGTGATGCATCACAACAGGTATTTGTTGGCGAACTGGTTGATAGTGTATTGGAACTTAATAATCTTCAACCGGGTGACCTTGTATTTTTTGGGAAAAAGGCAACTCCGGAACATAAAATGAGAGCTACCCATGTAGGGATTTATATTGGAAACGGGGAGTATATTCACTCCAGCGGAAGAGTAAAAATAAATAGTTTTGTTCAATCAGCAGAAAATTTTAATCACTTCCGCTATAGAACTTATCTATGTGCGCGAAGGATTATAGGGGCAGATGAATCAACCGGATTTAAATTTATAAAATCACTACCCCAATATTATAATAGTAAAAAGGAAAATCAATGAGTCAAAGCAGAAGAGATTTTCTAAAAACTGCCGGAGTGCTTGGTGGAGGAGTAGTACTACCCGGTATTTCAACACCAATTTTTGCAAAATTTTTTAACAAATCGAAAGACAAAAAATTGAAACTGCGATTTTATCCATATACATTAGAGCTTAAACATGTTTTCACGATTGCCAGTAGTAGTCGGTCAACTACACCGGTAATGTTAACTGAAATTGAGTACGATGGGGTTATCGGATACGGTGAAGCCTCAATGCCTCCATACCTCGGTGAAACGCAGGATACAGCCGCTGAATTTTTATCTAAAGTAAATCTCGAGCAATTCTCCAATCCCTTTGAACTGGAAACCATACTTCAGTATGTTGACTCAATAGCGCCAAAAAACCCTGCCGCCAAAGCTTCTATAGATATAGCTCTTCACGATCTTCTTGGGAAGCTCATGGGTCAACCCTGGTATAATATCTGGGGATTTGACAAGAATAAGACACCATATACAACTTTTACTATTGGTATTGATAAACCGGATATTGTGCGTCAGAAGGTGAAAGAAGCCGAAGAATATAAAATCCTCAAGGTAAAACTGGGAAGAGATACTGATAAAGAAATGATCGAAACTATTCGCAGTGTTACCGATAAACCACTTACAACAGATATTAATCAAGGTTGGAAGGACAGAGAGCTAGCGTTGGATATGTTGCATTGGTTCAAAGAGGTGGGGGTTGTGATGGTAGAACAGCCAATGCCGAAAGAAAATGTTGATGATAATGCATGGCTTACCGAACGAAGTCCACTTCCAACGATCGGTGATGAAGCTGTGCAGAGATTGTCAGATGTAGTAAAAGCAAAAGGCGTATATTCAGGGATAAATATTAAATTAATGAAATGTACAGGAATGCGTGAAGCCCTGAAAATGATTCATCTCGCCCGGGCTCTCGATATGAAAGTTATGCTTGGTTGTATGACGGAAACTTCCTGTGCAATAAGTGCTGCTTCTCACTTATCTCCATTGGTTGACTGGGCTGATTTAGATGGGGCATTATTAATAAGCAATGATAAATTTGAAGGCACAAAAGTAGTTGACGGAAAAGTTATCCTTAACAATTCTCCCGGCATCGGTGTCAGGAAACTTTTTTAAAGACCGATTATCAAATTTTAGTTTTTTGTTTCAAATTAAAGGTATTACTGTGAATTCATTTCATAAATTGATTATTCCACTTTTATTGGGACTTTTTTTAATTAATGGTACAATAATGGCTACAGAAAAGGATAAAAAGGACAAAAAGGTCTTTCCATTCGATTATACTGAGATTACCCTTGAAAATGGATTGAAAGCTATCATCATTCCATTTGATAGCCCCGGTTTGGTTGCTTATTACTCAGTTGTAAGAACCGGAAGCAGGGATGAGTGGGAACCGGGCAAATCGGGTTTCGCACATTTTTTTGAGCATATGATGTTCAGGGGTACAGAAAGATTCCCTGGGAATGTTTATGATAGCATTGTAACAAGTCTGGGTGCTGACGCCAATGCTTATACAAGTGATGATCTGACAGTTTATCACCTGAATTTTGCAGCGGAAGATCTGGAAACAGTAATGGATATTGAATCGGATAGATTCAGAAACCTCAAATATACGAAGGAACAATTTCAAACTGAATCGGGTGCAGTTTATGGAGAATATAGAAAGGGAAGAACGAGTCCGTGGTCTGTTGCGATAGAAGAATTGAGAAATATGGCGTTCGACAAACACACCTACAAACACACAACAATAGGATTTGAGCAAGATATTAAAGATATGCCAAATCAGTATGAATATAGCCTTAGTTTCTATGACAGATACTATAGGCCCTCAAATGTTGTTTTGGTTATCGTGGGTGATGTTGATGTATCAAAAACAAAAAGTTTGGTTGAAAAATATTACTCACCATGGAAACCCGGTTATACTGCCCCGGTGATTGAGCCGGAGCCGGATCAGACAGCCCCACGCCGAAAGGATGTTCAGTATGATGGTAAGACATTACCGGTTGTAATTATGGCTTATAAATCAGACGCATTTGATGTAAAGAATAAGAATTTTCTCTCCAGCATTCATCTTGCAGATTTAGCTTTTGGTGAGACAAGTGAAATTTATAATAAGCTGGTTTTGAAAGAGCAAAAAGTACAATTTATTTCTGCTTCAGCCGGAATGAGCAGGGACCCCTATATGTTTGAAATATACACCATGGTTAAAAACCCAGACGATATTGAATATGTTATCTCCGAAATAAGAAAAACTCTTGAGTCATTTACGATAAAGCTGGTTGAGGATAAAGATCTTGATGACCTGAAAATGCGGAATAAATACGGATTTCTGATGAGTCTTGATAATCAGGACGCAGTAGCAGGAAGTTTACCTCAATATATTACAATGACTGGCGATATTAAAGTTATTGATGAGTTTTATAATGCTCTTGATGATGTTACGCCTGACGACATAATGAAGGCGGCGAAAACATATTTCACATCATCCCGCGAAAATATCATTGTACTTAGAGGAAATAAATAATGAAAAAGTATTTTC
The DNA here is from genome assembly GCA_964438715.1 of uncultured Ignavibacteriaceae bacterium. Classification (GTDB taxonomy): domain Bacteria; phylum Bacteroidota; class Ignavibacteria; order Ignavibacteriales; family Ignavibacteriaceae; genus CAYTLQ01. Next base: position 3,324 of record CAYTLQ010000275.1, on the reverse strand, counting down.
ACATTTTAGTTTTAGTAATTATGACAGTACATTCACTCAATGGAGCAGGTATTGATGCTCAGCGTGTCGTTCAGCTTCCGGTAAAAAACGACCCGACAATATCATTCAGAATAGTATTCAATGCCGGTTCACAGTACGATCCAAAAGGAAAAGAAGGACTTGCATACCTTACAGCACAAATGATTGGAGATGGGGCGACAAAAAACAACTCGTATAAAACAATTCTGAAAAAGTTATTTCCTCTTGCGGCTTCATTTTCTGTCTCGCTCTCGCGGGAAATTGCGGTGTATCAGGGGAGAATACATAAAGACAATCTAGATAGTTATTATGCACTTTTTACGGATCAGATTCTTAATCCCGCATTTAATGAAGATGATTTTCAAAGAATTAAACAAAATGTTTTAAACTATCTTAAAACAACATTAAAATATAGTAGCGATGAAGAATTAGGAAAAGCCGTACTGTATCAAAATATTTATCAAGGTACGCCTTACGGAAATCTTGATCAGGGAACAATCTCTGGTGTTGAATCTATTACAATTGATGATATCAAATCTTTTTACACAAAACACTATAACAGAAATAACTTTATTCTGGGTATCGGCGGAGGATATAGTGAGTCTCTTTTGACAAATCTCTGGTCTGATCTTTCCGGTTTACCCAATGGTGAAAAAACAACAGCGCCACCAATCAATGCCCCCGAATTAAAGGGGTATAATGTTGTAATTGTTGAAAAAAATGCCTCTGCTACGGCAATTTCGATGGGTTATCCAATTAATCTGGTGCGTGGTTCAAAAGAATGGTATGCATTATCTATAGCAAACTCCTGGTTAGGTGAACACCGGAATTCAAGTTCTCATTTATATCAGGTGATAAGGGAAAAGCGTGGACTTAATTATGGTGATTATAGTTACATTGAACATTATCCTAATGGTGGCAGGTTGCAAAAACCTCCGGTTAATGTACCGCGCAGGCATCACATATTTGAGATTTGGATTAGACCGGTACCAAACAACACAACTCATTTTAGCTTGCGTGCCGCATTAAGAGAACATAAAAAACTGATTGATAAGGGAATGACCCAGGAAGAATTTGAAACAACACGCAACTTCCTGAAAAAATATGTTTTACATTATGCACCAAATACCTCTATGAGATTAGGCTATGCGCTTGACGATAGATTCTATGGGTTATCGGGAAGCCATCTTGAGATGTATAGAAAAAATCTTGAGACGGTCACTCTTCAGGATGTAAATGCGGCTATTAAAAAATATCTGCAAACAGATAATATGCTAATTGCAATTATTACATCCGGAGCTCAGCAATTAGCAGAGAATCTTGCATCGAATACTGCCTCACCGATAACATATTCAAGCCCAAAAGATGAAACAATACTTTCTGAGGATAAAGAAATAGAAGTTTTTCCTCTTCCAATAAAGAAAGAAAAAATAAAAATACTTACACTTGAGGAACTCTTTAAATAGATAAAAATACATACTGTGGAAGGCTATAAGGTAAAATCGATGCGTTTGATTCTCCTCTTATTATTATCCCTCATTGGACTTATGTGTCAAGCCTCAGAACCTGTTCTTACTGAAATTTACATCAGGTATAACCAGGTAGGGTTCTTTCCCGATCGAATGAAAAATGCATGGATTTTTTCCATGGAAGAAATTAAAGACGCTGAATTTACATTGCACAATGCAAATAATGGTAAGGAAGTGTTCAGCGGAACATTACAACAAGTGCAGGGGAAATGGGGAAATTTCAAATATCACTATACAGCCGATTTTACCGGATATCAGAATGAGGGGAAATATTATTTGAAGGTTGGCTCAAAGAAAACTCAACCATTTATCATCGGAGATAATTTATTTAATACCTTAGCGGATTCGCTTCTGAAATTCTATAAAGTTCAGCGTTGCGGTCCAACTAATCCCATCCTGCATAGTACTTGTCACCTTTATGACTGTCCATATATTGAGGGTGAATATCCGCAAAAAGGTATTGATGTAACAGGTGGATGGCATGACGCCGGGGACTATACCAAATTTCTCAATACTACGGCTTTTACCACTTATATGATGCTTTTTTCGTACGAATTTAACGGCCAAAAGGCGGGTTTTGATAATGATAAAAATGGAGCTCCGGATATTTTGGAGGAGGCTAAAGTTGGTCTTGATTGGATGCTGCGTTGTGATGCCGGCACATCATTGATTAATCAGGTACAGGATAATAGAGATCATGAAGTCGGTTGGCGACTACCGGAAAATGACCCTCTGAAGTATGAACGCCCGGCGTTTAAGAGTATGGGGAAAAATCTTATAGGTATATATTCAGCTACATTGGCAATGGCATCCAGAATCTGGAAAACCCGATTTTACGACGACGCGTTCTCAAATCAATGTCTTGAAAAAGCGAAAAAATATTTTGATAAGCATGAACTTGCCCCTGACCTCGATAAAACAAGCTCGGGAATGTATCAGGATAAAAATTTTCTTGGGAAACTTGCCCTTGGAGCAATTGAGCTTTATTATGCTACCGGTAATGCAGTATATCTTGACTATGCTAAAAAGTACGCAAATAGAGCAGATGCTGACTACTGGTGGAGTTGGGGAGATATTAATTCTCTCGCGCATTATAGAATTGCCAAAACTGATGCCGGGTATAAATCTTTCATTATGTCGAATGTAAGTGTTTTTAATGCAAATAAAGATTCTAATCTCTTTAATATTGCTACATCTTATACCTGGGGAACCACACATACATTACTAGGAATAATTGTACAGGCACTTTTGTTGGAGGATTTAGATCCACAATTAAATTTTAATGATTTAGTTGTTTCACAGATTGATTATATTCTGGGAAAAAATCCATGGGGTATTTCGTTTATCTACAACATTGGGAATAATTTTACCAAAAATTTTCATTCTCAGGTTGCCTATTTTAATGGGGGATATCTTCCTGGAGGAATATCAGCAGGTCCTGCGCCTACCGCCCTACTCAAAAATTATTCAATACCAAGAGAGAGTATAAATCTCGGGAAATTTAACTCATCGGAAGTTCAGTATTTTGATGATAGACACGATTATATTACGAATGAGCCTACTATTGTCACCAATGCAACGGCTTTATTCGTTTTTACTCATAAAAGTATAAGCGTAGATAGATAGTGGATTATTTTGAGAATTAAAACTCCAATACTGTTTTATTTTTAGACAGTAAAAATTAAAAGCCTTTGATTTTAAACTAAAATCGCCTGTTTTTTGTGGTACAATATTTGTACGGTTACTCTAACATAATAATGAGTACAATATGATGCGA
>CAYTLQ010000274.1:0-9403 GCA_964438715.1 uncultured Ignavibacteriaceae bacterium | reverse complement strand
ATCCTATATTTTCATTAGAAAATTTGGAAAATTTTTAGAATATTATTAATTTGGAAACAATAGAAACAATATTTGTTTCCAAAATCCGCTGAAAAGCGGTTTTTTTAGCATTATGTGGAAACGATGCAAACAAATATTGTTTCCAATGAAGAATTTTTGAACTATTTTCTGTAATACTTGTTGTAGCAATAAAAAAAGATTATGCAGGAAGAATTAGATATAAAAAGGAGGATACTCACGCGAGCCGAGGAAATGTTTGCTCAGTTTGGCTTTTCCAGGGTGACTATGGAAGAAATTGCCTGTAGCCTGGGTATGAGTAAAAAGACACTCTATAAATGTTTTAATAACAAAGAGCATGTGCTAAGAGACCTAATTGATACGAAGAAGTGCACCATATCAGAAACTATAGATGCAATTCTTGAAAATCCGAATGATGAATTCATAGTTAAGTTAAGAAAGATACTGGCATTTGTTGGCTCACATGCAAAGAATTTTAATGGACCTTTGGTTCATGATCTAATGCGTACGCATCCGGAAATCTGGAATGAGATGAAAGAATTTCGTAGAAAACATGCTTATGAGAAAATATCCCGATTAATTTCACAAGGTAAAGATGAAGGATACATACGACCGGATATTGATACGGAACTGGTTACAACAATTTATGTCAGCGCTATTCATACAATTCTTGTTCCTGATGCTCTGGAACAAATTGGAAGGGTACCCGAAAAAGCTTATTCTGAAATTATGAAAGTTTTGTTTGAGGGAATCTTTTCGGAAAAAGGCAGGGAACAATTCCAAAAAACACTTAGAAATAATATTGAGGTACAAAATGCGTAGATACACACACTTTATAATAATCTTAACATTACTTTTTTTTACTATTCCGGCAACTTATGCTCAGGAAACAATGCAATTAAGTGTCGCTCAGGCAATTGAAACCGGATTAAAAAACAACAAATCTTTAAAATTATCGCAATCGAAAGTGCAATACTCTATTGCAAGACTTAATGAAATGGATGCAATGCGTTATCCATGGTTAAAGTTTTCAGCCTCATATACCAGGCTGAGTGAAGTTGATCCGTTTAATATTGTAACACCATTCGGAACATTCGAAATAGCGCCGTCAATTTTAAACAATTACAGCACAAAATTATCACTTATTCAGCCTTTATTCACAGGAAATAAAATATCATCTGCTGTTGAGGCGGCGGAGTACACTTTGAATTCGGTAAATGCGGATCTTCAAAAAGATAAAGATGAGCTCGCACTTACTATTAAAACAGGTTATTGGAATTTGTACAAAGCTCTTGAATTAAAAAAAGTTATCGATAAAACGGTTATACAGGTAGAGGCTCATCTCAAGGATGCAAAAAATATGCTTGCACAAGGTATGCTAACGAAAAATGATGTACTGAAACTTGAAGTACAGTTCTATGATGTCCTTTACAAACAATCTGATATGAATAATGCAGTTCGTCTTTCAACGATTGCTTTGAATAATACTCTTGGCATTCCTCTGAATACAAAATTAGAATTAACCGATACAAATCCCGATGTTAACTCAATCGTTGCAGATCTCGAAGAATATTTAGAAAAAGCTTATTCCAACAGGCCCGAGATCAAATCAGCAGACTATAAAGTAAAAGCAGGAGAATCGGGTGTTACTGCGGCAAAATCAGGTTGGTATCCACAAATAACCTTTATGGGGAACTATACTTATGCAAGACCAAACCAAAGAATTGTGCCCTCAAAGGATGAATTTAACGGCACATGGGATGTAAGTATTGGAGTTTCCTTTGATATTTGGAATTGGAATACAACATCACATCAAACTGAACAGGCTCTTGCACAATATCAACAGGCGAAAGATGGATTAGAGATACTTCGTGATGCAATAACTTTAGAGGTAACTCAAAACTACTTAATTGCTATTCAGGCAAAAGAAAAAATACAGATTTCCAAACTTGCAGCACAACAGGCAGAAGAAAATTTTCGAATAACCGGTGAGAAATTTAAACAGGGGCTGGCTCTCAGCAGTGATCTCATTGATGCCGAGGTGGCATATATTCAGGCACAAACGAATTATCAGAATGCTGTGGTTGATGCAGAGATTGCAAAAGCAAAATTATATCGATCAATTGGACAATAATCATATTAAGGAGCAAATTATGAAAAGACTCAAGTATATCGGTGCGACAGTATTGTTTTTTGGTATTATAATCTCAGTACTGCTCTATAATAAATCGAAAACAGAAGCCAAGTCTAAAATTACTGTTAATGAAGTTTATTATGTAACTGTGGATAGGGTTACAAAACAAAAACTTAATGAAAGTGTTAGTTTTGTCGGAACAATAACCGCGCAAAATGATGTGAACATCATTTCAGAAACGCAGGGCAAAGTTACCGGAGTGTTTGCAAAAGTTGGTGACTATCGTCAGGCGGGTTCTGTTCTCATACAGATAGATGATGAATTAAAGAAATCGGCATACACTCTTGCTGAAGCTAATTACAACAAAGCGAAGAAAGATTATGAACGATTTCAGGCGCTCTTTGCACATGGTTCTGCGACCGATGTTCAGTTAGAGCAAATGAAGGTAGCCTTGCTGAATGCGGAAAACCAATACATACTAGCAAGAAGACAGTATAATGACACGAAAATTACTGCTCCGATATCAGGAGTCATAACCTCCAGACTTGTTGATATAGGTACTATGGTAACACCGGGTATGCAAATAGCAAATATTGTAGATATTTCACGATTGAAAGTAAAAGTTAATGTATCAGAGTCGGATGCTTTCCGGTTGAAAGCCGGCGACCTTGTAGAAATTGAAACGGATGTTTATCCGGGTGTACAGTTTGGTGGCAGAGTAGAATGGATAAGTTCAAAAGGCGATGATGCACATACATTTCCTGTAGAAATTTCAGTTGTGAATAATTCTAAGCACTCGCTAAAGTCAGGAATGTTTGCGCGAATAAATTTTAAAAGCCTGAAGAAGGATGAAATTTTAGTTGTACCAAGAACAGCAATTGTCGGCAGTGTGAAGGAAGCGAAAGTTTTTGTATTAGAAAATGGTTTAGCAAAACTTCGCAATATAGTAACAGGTGTAGAATCCGGTACTAGTGTAGAGGTACTAAGCGGATTAACTGAAAACGAAGTAATAGTAGTCAGTGGCCAAAGCACTCTCGTAGATAATGCAAAAGTTACAGTTCTAAAGTAATTAGACACGATGAAAATCAGGAAGTAACATGACACTAACAGAATTATCAATTAAACGACCGTCTCTTATCATAATCATCTTTGCGGCTCTGATGGTGTTGGGGCTGTTTAGCTATAATCAGTTGCAGTATGAATTACTGCCAAAATTCAGTCCACCGGTAGTAACCATAACAACTATTTACCCCGGTGCATCACCGTCCGAAGTTGAGACCGGTGTAACGAAACTTATTGAAGATGCAGTTTCCGGAATGGATAAAGTTTCACAAATCAGAGGAACTTCACAGGAGGGTGTATCATTTGTTGTAATAGAACTTTTGCAATCCGCAGTAACCGATATTGCGTTACAGGATGCATTAAGAAAAGTTAGCGAAGTAAGTTCTAAACTACCATCAGGAGCAAGAACACCTACTGTTTCAAAGATAGCATTAGATGAAATACCGGTTTTAAGGATGGGTGTTTCAGCGAATATGGATAAAAAAGAATTTACACAGTTTCTAAAAGATCAAGTAAAGCCACAAATTTCGAAGATTGCCGGCGTTGGGCAGGTAGTATTGGTTGGAGAAGAAACCCGTGAGATAAAGGTAAATTTAGATCAGCAGAAACTGAGATCTTATGGACTGTCAATATCGAATGTAACGCAATCAATTAAAAATGGAAATCTTGATTTTCCCACCGGTAAAATAGATGACATCGATGCACAATTTGTAGTTCGTATCGCAGGTAAATATTCTTCGATAAATGATTTACGAAATGTTCGCATAGGTACTTCTAAACAAGGCGGCGCTATACTCTTAAAGGATGTTGCAGAAATTCAGGACGGAGTGAAAGATGCTACCAACATAACAAGAATAAACCTTAAGCCGACAATTTCGATGAATGTTCAGAAACAATCCGATGCAAATGCTGTTCTGGTGAGTAAACTTGTGCGGCAACAGTTGGCTGAACTTGAAGAGAAGTATTCCGACAAAGAGTTAAAGTTTGAGATTGCTCAGGATGCGTCATTATTTACAACAGAAGCCGCTGATGCGGTGAAATTTGATCTTGCAATTGCAGTTGTTCTGGTTGCGTTGGTTATGCTTTTATTTCTGCACAGTATCCGCAACTCTTTTATTGTCATGGTGGCAATTCCTGCATCACTTATTTCAACATTTATAGCAATGTATGCATTTGGATTTACATTAAATCTGATGACATTACTCGGATTGTCGCTGGTCGTTGGTATTCTGGTTGACGATTCAATTGTAGTTCTGGAAAATATTTACCATCATCTGGAAAGAGGAGAAGATAAAAGGACAGCGGCTTTAAGAGGCAGAAATGAAATAGGTTTCGCGGCACTTGCCATAACTCTTGTTGATGTTGCAGTGTTTCTTCCATTAGCTTTGGTGAGCGGTATAATAGGTAACATAATGAGGCAATTTGCGCTTGTGGTTGTTGTTTCTACTTTATTAAGTCTTTTTGTTTCATTTACTATTACCCCAATGCTTGCTTCGCGCTTTGGTAAAGTTGAAAGATTGAGAAATTCAAACATTTTCGGGCGCTTTGCAATATGGTTCGAAAAAGAATTCCAGATTATAACTGAGCGGTATGTAAAAGTTCTTGCGTGGAGTTTATCGAATAAAGGCAAAGTATTTGCCGCCGCAGTTATTTTGTTCTTTGCCTCCCTCTCACTTGTTCCATTAGGATTTGTAGGTTCCGAATTTATCGCACAGACCGATAGGGGTGAATTTGCTGTAACTATTGAACTTCCTCCGGGAACAAAGCTTGAGCAGACTAATAAAATTTCTTTTGAGATTGAACAACTTCTGGCAAAAATGCCTGAAGTAAAGAAGACAGTTGTTAATGTCGGTGCCTCAAACGAAGGGTTGATAGGATGTTCGGTGCAGAATGTTTATGAAATTAATTTGACTCTTGTGGATAAAAATGAACGCACCCGCTCTACAGACGAAATAAGCGAACAGATAAAAGATATGGTGCAAAAATTCCCCGGGGTAAAAGTACGGGTAAATCCGATTGGAATTTTTGGTGTAGCGAATCAGACCCCCATAGCTATGTTTATACAAGGTCCGAGTGTTGAGGAGGTGTATAAAACCGCCGCACAGGTGAAGGAGATTGTAAAAAGTGTGCCCGGTACTGCTGATGTAAGGCTTTCTTCTCAGGAAGGTAATCCGGAAACAAGGGTAGTAATAGATCGTGACAAACTGAATGCCTTTGGTTTGACAATTGCCGAGGTTGGCGCTACATTACGAACAGCGCTCACCGGAGATGATGATAGTAAATTTCGTGATGGTGCAAATGAATATGATCTCAGAATTATATTAGACAAATTTGATAGATCGAACACCGAAAGTCTAAAGAAAATTACATTCTTTAATAAGAAGGGTGAACAGATAGAGTTACAGCAATTTGCGACTGTAGTTCGGACATCCGGGCCAACAAAACTTGAGCGGATTGATCGTAATGCTGCGGTTACCTTGTTCTCCCAGGCATTTGGACGACCAAGTGGATCTATTTCGCAAGATATTGAAAAGAAACTGAAAGAGACAAAATTTCCGCCGGGTGTCAGTGTATCATTCTCTGGTGATGTGAAAAATCAAAAAGATTCATTCGCAAGTCTTGCTCTTGCACTATTCGCTGCTGTGCTCTTTACCTATATGATTATGGTGGCGCTTTATGATTCATTTATTTATCCGTTTGTGGTATTATTCTCTATTCCTTTGGCAATGATAGGTGCGCTTCTCGCCCTTGCATTATCGATGAAAGCGCTTAGTATTTTCTCGATATTGGGTATTATTATGTTAGTTGGTTTGGTAGGCAAGAATGCAATTCTGCTGGTGGACAGGACAAATGTAAAGATAAGTGAAGGTGCATCAGTGAATGAGGCATTGCTTGACGCCGGGAAAATGAGATTACGGCCAATTGTTATGACCACACTCACTATGATATTTGGTATGCTTCCAATTGCGCTTTCAAAAGCGTCTGGAGCTGAATGGAAAACCGGACTCGCATGGGCGCTTATCGGTGGATTAACAAGTTCGCTTATTCTTACTTTGGTAATTGTGCCAGTAGTTTATAGTAAAGTAGAAGAATGGAGAGTGAAACTACCAGTCTTCTTAAGGAACTTTGTTGGAAGATTTAGCAGATCGAAAGAAGCTAACCTGCCCCCATTGGATCCGGAAGCCGAAGGATAATTTTTACGAAGCCGTGGTAATAGCCACGGCTTTCTTGTTTTTAGTCAGCAAAGGTTTTTAATAGATATCTTGCCTTTTCCAGTGAATTGGTTAACAGAATAAAGAACCGGTATTCGCTGAGCTCATAAATTTCAACTTTCAATGCAAACCATTGAGAGAATTACTTTGTTACTAAAAGTTTCTTCAAAATAACCTGACTTCCCGCAGTAAGTTGATAAAAGTACACACCACTGCTAAGACCTGAAGCATCGAACGGAATTTTATAACTACCGGCATCCAATGTTTCACAAACCGGAACAGCAACCTGCTTCCCCAATAAGTCGAAGATTGAAAGAGTTACCGCCATCCTCTCCGTAATTGTAAATTCAATTGTGGTAACTGGGTTGAACGGATTAGGATAATTTTGCTGAAGCTGTGCAGAAACTGATAAGTAATTACTGTTTACCTCAATCATTGGAAGAATATTTAAAGTTCCATTGAAATCTTCCTGAACAAGCCGGTAATATTCTTTGCCGTTTGGTGAATGGACAAAATGATAATTATATGTGTGTGGTTCTGATGATGTCCCATAACCGGGGATAAAGGCAATAGCTTCCCATGAATCAGAATTCATTTGTTGCAGGTGAAACCCCTTGTTATTTGTTTCTGTGCTGGTTTTCCAGGTAAAAAGAATTTCTCCGTTGTTAACATCTGCGGTAAAATAGGTAAGCTCCACCGGTAAAGGTGGCACCGGATAAATACCTGTCGATCTCCGGCTTAATATTTCTGCGTTTCCTGTAGAATAATCAAACCAGATGACAGATGCATCAATCATTGCGTTATCTACTGGAACTAACTCATTGTGACAAATTCTCGGTCGGTATGAATTTTCGGGATTATTAGACAGATTTATGGAATCATTCCAGCTTGCTCCAAGATTGGATGACCACTTAAAGAAAATATCCGCATTATCGTAAGCAGGAGCAGTATGTGAATTATCAGCCCAGGTAAAGAGAATGAGTGAGTCGCGAATATGAAAATCGGGTGAACTGCTGTTGCCGCTGTTATTGGTTATGTTTTTCGGAGTTGTCCATGTAACACCATAGTCATCAGACATAATAAGGTAAATTTCATTAAAGTTAAAAGTTATAATATCTTCCGAGGCAATAACAATTCTTCCGGTAAGCATATCAGCTTTCATCATTATTCTGTTTTGTGGTCGCACATCATTGGTAATGTTGATTGGTGTGCTCCAGGAATTTCCTTTATCGGTAGAGCGAATGAAATAGATATCGCTTTGCGGGTATGTCGGTGACTCAAGCCAGGCACAGTAAAGATTACCACGGTCTGCATAAAGTTGAACCCAACGCGAAGTTGTAGTAGTGTTGGAGAGATTCAATGGATTAGTCCAGGTATTACCATAATCCGTAGATCGTGAAAAATAAATTTCGTAATTGTTGTTTGGTCGCTCCTCCCACACACAATAAATAGTCGAGTCAACCTGAATAAGTTGAGGAGTAATTGCAGAGGCGGAACCGGAAATTTTCTTCATTGGCGACCAAGTCAGTCCAAAATCGGTTGAATGTTGGAAAATGATTTCATAATTCCCGCCGCTTCTCAAGGTGTGATATGCAATTGATATTCTTGAGCCGACTCCTGCGAGAGATGGCCAGCCGCAAAGGTCAGGGGTAGTAGAAATTATTACCGTTGGATTCCAATTGACTCCACTATTTCCTGAAAATCTGTATTTTATTTCACCGTTATCGCCCCAGGCAAGAAGATATTGACCCGAAAAGCCTTTCGAATAAACAGCATGATAATCCGAAGTTGCGGACATTGTATTTGAAAGATTTACCACTGGATCCCAGGTAACTGTCTGCGCAAAAACAGAACATGAAAATACGATGAAGAATACTCCAAACATACTTTACTCTTTTACATTTATTTATAAGTTATGAGGTTTTTCTGCTATAAAAAGATGATATTCCCACAGTTTTTTACGATATGCGAAGAACTGAGCAAAACTTGGTTTATGGTGCTCTCTTGAAAAATAGGTTGCGTTGTAAAACAAATTATAAATCTTAATACCAAGAACGCCTATAATAGAAAGCAAAAAAATACGGTTTACAGATGGCTTAATTTCTTTGGTGAGGTTAACATCAGTTCTGATAGTAAATCCAAAATCCAGAAAAAGTTTTTTTAATTGGTCACAAGTAATAAAATCCTCAATAGCCCACCCGTTTGCCATTGTTTGTACATAAGGGACAGAATGTATATCATACGGAAAAGATTTAAAAACATCGACTATAATGAGTTTACCACCTGGTTTAAGAATGCGTAATATTTCTTTCATAAACAGAGACTTATCTCTGGCGGTTTCAAATGATTCAACAGCGGTAATATGTGTGAAAGTATTGTCGGGGAATGTAGTATGGAAATAATCCATCTCATGAAAGGTAACTTTGTCTGAAACTCCGAATTCCTTTGCGTAATTAGTTGCTTTTGCTACTTGCCTCTTACTAAGAGTAATACCCTGTGAAATACAACCGAATTCCTTAGCCATAAATATAGGAGTGCCGCCAACTCCGCATCCTACATCAAGAAGATAAGAATTATTGTTAATGTTGCCATACTTTGCGATAAATTTATTTGTGTTAAGTATTGCCTCTTCGAGGTTTCTGGTTGTATCCTCCCAAATACCATAATGCAGTCCAAGAACTTTTTTAGCCTTCCACACCCTATCATAGTGTACAGCAGTGTGATCATAATAATTAATTATGTCCTGATTCGTGAATTTCGTCATTAGATTTCTCTATCCTTAAAAGATTTATAGTAATACACGAAGTAATTTACAAAAATCATTATAAACAGAAGACCTTGTTAGAATAATAACAGATTATAATATAAAAATTACTCTTTTGGGATTTTCAATTTTGAATTTTGTCATTTTTGCCTTAAGGCATCATTAAATGAAGAGTATAAAAATTTCCGGACAATAAAGAAGTTTATACTTAAC
>CAYTLQ010000273.1:0-5333 GCA_964438715.1 uncultured Ignavibacteriaceae bacterium | reverse complement strand
GGTCTCAATTCTAACATAGTTCGATTAATACCTATTTCAGGCAGATGCAAAAACACAACACTAGGGCAGGGATCAATTCTAACATAGTTCGATTAATACGCGGAGCAAAACAACAAAACGGCGTTTTTGTATAATCAGTCTCAATTCTAACATAGTTCGATTAATACTTGAAAACGAAACAGATAATCAGTTATTTATGAGTATGTCTCAATTCTAACATAGTTCGATTAATACCTCAAAAATTCATTTATAAACTGTTCGATATTGTTATGTCTCAATTCTAACATAGTTCGATTAATACATTGCGCAACGATTACAAAGAAGTAAACACTTTGCTCAGTCTCAATTCTAACATAGTTCGATTAATACAGTTCAATTTATTCTATTTTTACTTTATTTTCAAATGTTTTTAGTAAATCTTTGTCGTCATTCTTATTCTTTAAAAAATATACCGGGTTCGACGATATTTTTACCTTTTTGCACATACCTCAAAACTCAGGTTATTTCTCAGCCTATTTTTTACTGCTCTTTTTACACAAAATTATCTTTAATTGCCTTTGTGGTTCCGTAAACTTCATATTTGCATACAGCCTCGTTCCGTATGCTGAATACTACAAGTGAGTCTTTTTTATAATCTAATACACTATTTAATTCTCTCAGTAATAATTTCATTTTTACAGGAGAAAGTGTGCCCTGAAAAACTGAGCGGCTCACCCAAAAAAGGTATCGGCGACAAATTTTCAGGGCTTTCGCAAGGCGTTTCGGGTGTGCTATATCGTAAGTTACTATGTAAAACATTTTACCACCTGCTTTTATATGGTGTATATAGCTCTTCTCCTTCAAGATGATTTATGAGCTTATGACACTCTGCCCGAATTATTCGCCTGTAGCTCATATTTCTATCGTTCTCTCTGTTACTTATAACCGTTGCTATTCGGTTATCGAGTTCTTTTACAAACATTTTACGAGCCGGCTTTTTTATAAGACAACTGCCGTTTTTTATTGTGAAATCGTTCTCCGTTATCATGTTTTTATTTATCAATTTGAATATCGCGCGGTCAGTTATAATCGGCTTAAATATTTCCGCCAAATCGTAACACAGCGGTAATTTATTATCGCCTGTTGTATGCAGCCATCCTATTTCCGGATAAAGGCGTGTATGGTATATTTCGTTTAGGCAGAAAGAGTAAACAATCATATTTCCGTATGAAATTAAGGCATTTACAGGGTCGGGTGGCGGGTTACGCACTCGTCGGGTAAATGAAAATTTCCCCTTTACTATTTTTCGCCATGCATTGAAATACACTTTTTTTATTGTTCCCTCAATACCAAGGAGCTCTTCTATATTCTCTACTTTATCTATTAGTTCTACCAACTCAGTAATTGCCTCAAATTCAGCATTTATTTCTGTGCCTCTGTTTTTGTAATATGCAATGTTTGCCAGCATGTTACCGGCACTGCCATATACAAACGACCGGGCAAGGAACAGGCGTTTATGAATATCGTTATAGTTACATACTTGTTTATTCAGTAAAGATCCTGCACAGGTATCTTTAACCGGAAGGTAACTTCCTTTATATGTGCCATAAAAATTGAAAATGTGCATGGGTATCCGGTAATCGGAGAGCATCGAAAGAAAGGGAGTATTAAACCGAACCTGCCCGAATGCAAATACTGAATCGATTTTTTCTATAGGAAAAATCTTTTTTTCTCCTTTCGGTATTTCGATATCAGCGCCAAGGAGTATTTCCTCGTTCTTATTGTCCGGTGTCTCCTCCTCTTCATTGGGCGGTGAACTTATTGTTTCAACTAAAAGCGAGTTATTCTTTTTTCGTAATACGGATGATGAAAATACATATAGTGTGTCTTTCATAGCATTACTCAATGTTTATTGTTTATAGAATCATTCAGGAAAATTAAGTTTCTCGTTGTATTCGTTTTTTATAGGTTTCTTTTTCGGTTTATTTTTTGCTGTATGGTTTTTTTTATTTGCAGTTTTATTCTGTTTTACCGCTGAAGTTGTTTTTTCACTTTTCGCGGGGTTTCCGTTGGTTTCAGGTTGCGGTGCTTCTACCGGTTTTTGCTCTTGTGGTTCCGGTTGTTTTTCTTCCATAGGTATTTTTCGGGTATGTGTGGATGTATTTAATAATTCCTCGTGTTGTTTTTTTAATGATAAAATCTTTTGTTCAATGTGTTGTATGTTTTTAGTAAGGGTGTTTTTTTCTTCTAAAAGTGCTGTATATTTTTTCTGAAGTTCAGTTTTCTCAGCCTGTAATGTTGTTATTGAAGTATGGAGATTTTCTGTGGTTTTCTTTAATATTTCGAATGTTTGCAGTAAGTCGTTACAGTGTTCTGCCCCGGAAATTTTTGGGAGAAGTTTTTTGCTTATGTGCAGTGCGTTATAGGC
The DNA here is from genome assembly GCA_964438715.1 of uncultured Ignavibacteriaceae bacterium. GTDB lineage: Bacteria > Bacteroidota > Ignavibacteria > Ignavibacteriales > Ignavibacteriaceae > CAYTLQ01. The sequence continues at coordinate 2,926 of CAYTLQ010000273.1, read as the reverse complement.
TCTGTTTGCAATTTGAAGTTTATCGAAACCATCCGGAGTACTAATTGGGGTAAAATGAAAGACAATATCATCAGAAGTTTTTTCAACAGCCATCAGTGCTTCGGCAAATAAAGAAGGGAGGAGTAATTCAAAGTTTTGCAGTTCGAATTGGTCCTCAAGTCTGCTTGCTGTATGCAGCATACCGAGTAAAAACACCGATGATTTACGGTTTGTAGGCTTTTGTTCAAGAAATTTTCGAAGATTTTCTGTTTCAGTTTGTGCCATATCAATAAAATCTTTTACCATTACGGTAAAATTTTCTGTTGGTGTATAGTGAATGCCTCCATTAATGTAGCGGTGGAGTAATTCACCAAGAGCATTGTAGGTACTTTCAGCGTCGGGGATGGTTTTAATCTCTTCGGCAATTTCGGAGATGAATGAGCCGGCTTCGTACTTATTTGTTATGAAGTACTTTAGTGCTCTTTCATACACTTTCTTTAAAATTTTAAAAACCGGAGACTCACCAAAGAGTTTTGAAAAATTATCACCATTTGCGGTGTCGGCAAACAGGGCGAGCAAGAATAAAAAAAATCCGTGCTTTCGGTTATCGTAGTTATTGAGAGGTAAACGCCATCGTGTAGATGAGGTGTGAAATTGCATAAAGAATTCATCAAATTCATCGCGAAACGAAGCATAGCACAGAGCAAAGCCCCCGGCAAGAATGTTATTTCTTTTTAGGAGAATTACATGGTTTCGTAATATGTCGAAACTGCCAATGGTTATGGAGGGATTTGCAGAGCTGATGTTTGCCAGTTTTGCACCGCCGGCTTCGTTAAGAATACTGATGTTTGTTTCGTGTACAATTCGGGCGTACCACCCAATTTGTTGTGAGGCAGAAAGGGGGAGATATTCTCCTGCCTGAAGTTTTGCAATTGCTTCATCACTCAGCAGGAGAAGAAAATCTTCGGGATAAAATGCAACATCAAAACATTTATAGGTTTTGAAATCCTCCAGGCTCACTACCCGGTTCCAATCTACATCGGAAGGGAGTATTCGTTTTTCGGAAATAACCTCGGTTGTAATTGCATCATTTTTAAGAAGCGGCGCTATTTTCATAGATTCTCCGTTTGAATATTTTTTATTCAGTTTATGTAATTAAGTAGTTAAAGGAATTATAAATTAAACTCATCGAAGTGTTTTTTAATAATTTTATCAATATCGTTCTCCGGTTTAACAGGGTTTCCATAGCTAAGAACTTCGCTTGCAAGTGTAACCTGAAAATAACCGGCATCACTATCATCTTTAACTGCATTCCAAACAGGTGATTGTTCCTTATTAGAAAAACTGCAATAGACACGGTTTTTTGCCCGTGTAAAAAGTACAAAGAGAAGGTTATTATAAAGCTGTAAATCTTCCCAAACATCATCCTCTGACCAGGGGAAAAAGACAAAGTCAAATTCAAGCCCTTTAAGGCTGTGAATTGTAGAGATGATAACGCACTCTGTTCCTGCAAAATTAGGCAGTTCGGTTTTTTCTTTTGTAACCCTGTCAGCAGAAATACCTCGTTTTTTCAATCCGGTTTCTATTGCATCAAGCCTTTCGTGACGCAGATGAGCAATAACAATCTTTTTACTTTGAATAAGTTTATTTCCGAGTATGCTTTTAATAATTTCAGCAATAGCATCAAGTTCGCGTTGTTTATTTTCGGCTGAAATTAACACGACAGGCTGATTATTAGCTTTTGCTGTTTTATTTGTGTTCATTAATATTGGTTTCATAAATTTTTCAATTTTCTTTTCAAGGGTAATTCCTTCAATTTCATCTTGTTCAGTAAGCCGTATAAATTTACTGGCAAACCGTGCAACAAAAGGGCTGTTACGGTAATTAACATCGAGTGTTGCAACTCTTGAGGGATCGAAACCTGCAATAAGTTGTGTAAAGGCAGTGCCCTGAGAATTTTGTTTGTACAATTGTTGGTTTTCATCGCCGAGCCAGATTTGAGCAGTCGAGTGCCGTTTTACTTCCTCGAGCCATTCCTGCTCAAAATCCTGCGCTTCGTCTATGAGAAATATATCTTTTCGTGTTCTGTTGTGATGGTACCAGCTATGAAAGTTTGAAATGTCGGCGGTAATTTCTCTATCGCCAAAACCATCCTGAATAAACTTTTTCAGTAATTTAGTGTACACAAGTAACCCGGCTTGAATATTTTTCGTTTTGCGGAGTATAGAAAGTGCGTGCGAAGCCAATACAGTTTTTCCACTGCCTGCACAGCCGCGCAACAAAAAACTTTTCGTTGGGTTTTCTATAACCTGCTTAAGAAAATTTTTCTGTGGTACTGTTAATTCTTCGTATGTAATTCCACCCCATGTTTGTTTTGTGCCAGACATAGTAATATTTTCCCTATTAATTGTAACTATATTCTTACTACCTGTAATCTCTTTTCTGTTAACAATTCTCATACGATTTGCTTTAAATTTTTTCTTCAAAAATATTTTATTTATTATTTGATGTTAGTAAATAAATATTTTGGAAATATTTCGGCCGGAATGGTAAATATTTGGGTTTGTTGATGGAAAAAAACGAACACAAAGGAAAAATCTTTTTCATTATCGGTGGCCCGGGATCCGGAAAAAGTACTTTTCGTAAGCTTTTAATGGAAAACCCTGTTTTCAAAGGCTCTTCGGGGTTTCTGGTTCAGGATTTGACGATTGACGGAGAGGGAAGCTGGATTTCGGGAAAGTCGAAGGAAACTAGTAGAGCCTTCAGAGAACGGAGCAGTAGTACATATTACAGCCCAAACTTTTATCGTGCTGTACATGAGCGCTTACTCTCAGCTCAAAAATCCCTCAGGTTATTTATTTCTGACTTTGGCGATAAACCAGAAGAAAATGACAAACATCTAGAAAATTTTGCAGCAGGATTTATTAAACTGAAAAACGGTATTGAA
>CAYTLQ010000272.1:0-32466 GCA_964438715.1 uncultured Ignavibacteriaceae bacterium | reverse complement strand
TGCGATGGAGAAATATAAATCTATGCAAATTATAGCAATGACTGCTTTTGCTATAAAGCGTGACAGAGAAGAATTGCTCGCCGCCGGTTGTTCACATTATATATCGAAGCCGTTCACCCGAACAGACTTGCTGAAATTATTAAAAAATGTAATTGTCGAATACGCCTTGTAACCAAGGTATTTTGGTGCATCTCTACTCATAAATTGCTACCTGGTATTCCTGCACGAGGGGTAAAATACTTATTGTTTTATTCTCATTAAATTTAATACTGCCCCAATAGTAAAAAATATATTTACCAGCCAGGCTGTAAGAAGCGGATTCAGCGATCCGTTTTTTCCAAATGCCTGTGTAATTTTCATAGCAACAAGGTAGATAAAGGTAATGAGAATGTTTAAGCCAACCTGAAGCGCTAAACCGCCTTTTCTATTATTTGCCGAAAGAGGAAGTCCAAATAAAACCACTATCAGACCGGTCATTGCAAATGCATAACGCGAATAATACTCTATTTGCAATGGTGTAGGGTCATTACCTGCATTTATTCTGTTTTTAATGGCATTGTTCAGTTCCGAAAGATTCATCTCCTCGGGTTTTTGTTGTTTTGCCAATAAATCACCCGGCAAAAAATTAAGACCTTTGACTTCTGTTTCCTTAAAGCGGAACATCTCCTCACTCTCCGCAGAAAACTTTCTGATGGAACCGTCGAAAGCGCGCCAGACTGATTTTGTGCTATCGAAGGACATCCGCATTGCATCTATTCTTTGTGTCATTCTTGTCAGGTCGTTATTGTCAAAATCCTGAATACTTACCCGTATCGCCTGCCCACTTTCCTCGTTAAAATACGATATATTAACTATCCTGCTTCTTGAATCCTGAAAGAAAATATTACTTCCCGAAAAAGAGAAGTTTTTTTTCAGATAATTCATTTCGATACTAATTTTATTCTTATTTGCTAGTGGAACAACATACCCACTGAAATAAATTGCTCCAATACAAATCAAAAGTGTTACCGTGAGTATTGGGAGCATAAACCGGTACATGCTTATTCCCGCCGCTTTAATTGCGGTCAGTTCGTTAAGACTGGATAATTTACCGGTTGTGAACAATGCGGCAAACAAAACAGAAACAGGTAACATTAATCTGATGATTTCCGGTATAAATACTAAATAGTATTGCAGTATTATACTCCCTACCACATTTTGATCTATAAAATCGTCCAGATTTTCCATCATATCCACAACAACAAATATCAGAGTAAAGGCAAGTATTCCGAAAAATGTGGTCTGCAAAAATTGTTTAATCAGGTAACGGTCAAGCAGTTTCATTCACTGCCTCCGTTTTGTTACGGAATCTTTTGGGAACAATTTTTTGCAAAAATGAAAAATCGAGTGTAATAGTCTCCTGCATTGACTTATATGTTAATACTATGCCGGTAAACCCCATAAGTATATTAGCGCCCCACATACCCCAAAATGGCGTTAAAATATTCCGATCAGCAAGTTTTTCACCGCCGATAAGAAAAGCCCAGTAGATAAGAAAAAAGAAAAGAGAAATACTTGCCGCCATTCCAAAGCCGCCTTTGCGCGTCATAACCCCAAGCGGTGCACCCAGCAGTATAAACACCATACACGCTACCGGAATGGAGTATTTTTTATGTATCTCAACTGAATATTTATTTATCTCTCTCTGAATCATCTGTACCCGAACAAGATGAGAAAGAATGTTGTTTTTTGCATTCTGTGCGCTGTTAATCAGAGATTGAATATCTGCCTGGTTTGCCGGGAGTTTTCTGTTGGAGCGGATAGGCTTTTGAAGACTATCGCCGAAAAAATTTTTGTTAACCTCAACCGTAAGCATAGCTACATAGTCTTTTCTGATAGCACTCAATGAATCTATTCGTAACTGCATATCAGCACTGCTCAATTCCCTGTCGCCTCTTGTTCCGCCGGAAGATTGCTGAAATGAAAATTGATCTGCATTCATAGAAATTCTGTGTCTTGAAAATTCTAACCGCCGATACAATGTTGTGCCATCAGCTTCTGCTTCATGAATTTCCCCCTCATTCAGATCCATTAACAATTTTGTCATATCGGGAGTAAAATAAATTTTTCCCTTTTTTGCCGTTACAATATTAATTTTTGATGGATTTGAGTAATCATAAATAGTAACACCGTTTAAAGTGTTTGTGGTCTGATCAATTTCCCTGACCAATATTGCGTAATTATTTACCTCCTGAGAGAAGACACCGGACTCGAGCGATAATGTAGGTTTTTTTTGCGAAATGTCATACATCAGCATCTTTGCTTTATGGTTGGCATCCGGAAGTATCCGGTTGTTGAAATAAACCAGAAATACTGCAACTGCTATGCTTGCTACAAAAGGTCCCGACATCATGCGGAGCAAACTCACTCCGGAAGATTTCATAATAGTAACTTCGTTATTCTGAGACATAGCACCAAATGCCATAAGTGTGGAGATAAGGACAGCCATGGGAATAACAAGAACTACCATCCATGCCAGATTAAATACAATCAATTGAAATATTATCCAACCGTCCAGTCCCTTACCTACAAGCATATCCGCAGCTTTCATCAAAAACTGCAGAAGAAAAATTCCCATAAGGGTCAGCGACGCAAAAATAAAAGGTATTGCGTGGTTTTTAAGTATATAAAATGTCAAAATCATGCTTTAAATATAACATTCGCCGGAAAAAGCCTGAATTTTATTCAAAATGTTACCTTTAACGGAAAAAGTGCAGTTACCACCGAAAGAATAATTGACGAATCTGTAAATCCATGCAACGGAAGCGGCTTTCAGGTATGCTAGACGAATGGCGACATTAAATTTCAATTGTATTGCGATAGAGAGTTGTGTAGTGAAAAAAGCACAGAAGAGGTACTAAAACTAACGGAACCGTTAAAGAAAAAGGAGTGGATTGATAGAATATTTCAAAATCCACCTGAATTTGACTCCTCAATTCCGATTTATGATGCATAAAAACTTAACGGAAAAAAATACAAAACATCACAGATTTTTGCCGTTCATCACAGAAAGGGAACTTTTTATCATATTTTCTTGTCTTAATTATTGACAATATTAGAAATAAAATTATTTTAGCAATAGAAAAAAGAATCACAAAGATTAATATTCCGGAGGAAACTGAGCGGCTATTTGCTACTTATTACTTGCTTAATGATTTACGACTAACAAAAAAATGAAAGGATGACCAATATGAAAACCGTCAAAGCGAAAATTGACAATCCGCTCTCCGAATTAATTAGCGATGATATTTACGAATTACTCACTTCGCACAACCTTATCGATGAAAAGGCCGTACGAGATTATCAGATTCGTAAAAAGTTCAAGCATCTTCGCGCGGATAAAGTCAGTGCAGGCGATGCAATTGATGCAATACGAGAAGAATATCCGTACCTGCAGTTCGATACAATACGCAAAATTGTTTATCAGATCAATAAATAATAAATTTTACTCACTATTGACATGTGGGTAATTTATTTTTAGTTTTGCATTGCCTCGTTCGCAGGTTTCTCCCCTGGCCTGTGAACTACAACAGCGGCCCAGTGTCCCCCCACACTGGGCTTTTATTTTCAAACATTAAAAGATGAAATAATGTCAAAGATAGTCAGAACGAAACAAAAAACTTCTAAGAAAACTCTTTCATCCCCTTTCAGTATTTACTGGGATAAAAGCAACTATTATATCCTTTTAGCCGGAGTAGTACTCTCAATAATAGGATTTTATTTGCTGTCTATCAAGCCATGGGATAGCACCGAATCACTCTATATGGCACCGATTGTGCTGTTTATTGCATTTGTCATAGTTTTTCCTCTTTCAATTCTTTTCAGAAAAAAAGAAACTGAAGATCAGCAGAGCCGTTAAGTGATTCTTGCAAAGGTGCGGGGCAATGTGGTTGCCACGCAAAAAAATGAATACCTCAAAGGCCATAAACTCATGGTAGTGCGTCCGGTATCTCTTTCAGGGGAATTTATCGGAAACAGCGATATTGTAGCCATAGACTTAATAGACTCCGGTCCGGGAGATACAGTTCTTGTTACTCAGGAGGGTGATGCAGTTCAACAGGTTCTTGGGCATAAAAATGCGCCTGTGCATACAATAATTATTGGCATTGTGGATCAGATAAGCTATAGCTAAGTCTCGTGCCTGCCGATTATTCCTTCTTTATCAAAATCCGGCTGTTACTCTCTGTTGAGGGTGTTGGGCCTATTCGTGTCAGAAATCTTCTTTCTAAATTTCATAAACCCGAAAATATTTTTGGCGCTTCAGTAAAAAATATTTCTTCAGTAGATGGAATAAGCTCCGAACTGGCAACGAGGATTCTAAGAAAAGCCGACGACTCGGTAAATTTTGAAAAATCACTAGAGAATGAAATCCATCAGCTTGAGAAAATGGGAGCAAATATCCTCACATACTGGAGTGATGATTACCCTCGTCAACTGAAAAACATTTTTGACCCGCCATTAATTATTTATGTACTCGGTAATTTTTCTTCCGATGATGTAAACTCAATTGGTGTCGTTGGAACACGCAACCCTACTGCCTATGGACGACTCATGTGTGAGCGGTTCACCGAAGGGCTGACCTCCGCCGGACTGACTATTGTTAGCGGCTTAGCTAGGGGAATTGATTCTATAGCACACAAAACAGCAATAAAACATAAAGGAAGAACTATCGGGGTTCTTGGCAGTGGATTAGATAAAATGTACCCACCGGAAAATAAGAAACTTGCTGAAGAAATATCCTGTAATGGCGCCGTAATCTCCGAATATCCGTTGGGAACGGGGCCCGATGCGGGTAATTTTCCTCGCAGAAACAGAATCATTTCAGGACTCTCAAAAGGTGTTCTTGTGGTTGAAACAGCTACTACCGGTGGTGCAATATTAACAGCAAAGCTTGCAAATGATCATGGAAGGGAAGTATTTAGTGTCCCCGGTAATGTTGGTGTAAGACAATCAGAAGGAACTAATGCACTCATTCAAAAAGGAGAGGCAAAACTTGTAACTTCTGTCGAAGACATACTGACTGAACTAGGTATGATGGTAATGGAAAACGAATCAAGACAAAATACTCCACCTGCCGGTTTGAGTCTTTTCGAAGAAAAAATTTATGAGGCGCTTACAGAGGGTCCATTACATATTGACAGAATTGCTGCAGTAACAGGTATGAATGTTTCCGATTGTCTTGTTTACCTTCTCATGCTTGAATTTAAAGGATGCATCCGACAGCTACCCGGCAAAAATTTCGAAATCCTTCATTAAAGTCGTTTTCTGCTAAAAGGAAATTTTTTCACCGGATTCTTAATTATCACTTAATTACCAAAACGATTTCTTTTTCTCTCTCCAAAACTTCGAATATTTTTCCTGTTCTATAAGACCAACCGGCGAGCCGTAGATACCGCCATCAATAAATCCATCATAGACTCGCACTTCTATTACATTCTCACCATTTTCTTTTATCAGCCCGTCAGGTATGTAATATCCTCTGAACAATTTATAATATTCTTTAAGTTCACTGTTATTACCATTTTCACCTTTTATTCTTCCTGTGGAACCAATTAAGGTCCCATTCAGATATACCTCATCGATATCATCAATTTTACCGAACATCATCACCAACGCTTTACCTTTCAAAGCCGGTAATAGAGTAAAACTCTTGCGGTACCATGCAATGCCATTGTAGTCGGCAAATCCCTGGTTTTCCCAATAGCCCGGAACAAGTATTTTACGCCACTCTTCTTTATTATATTTTTCTGATTTATCATTTCCTGTCTTAAATTCCCATTCACCCGATAAATCCATATCAGGTACAGGCAGTGGATAGAATGCAAAAATTCCTGTTTCGCCGCCGGTAATACCTCCACCGAGTTCTGCATCATATACTTTAATTGCAATAATGTTTTCCTTACCAAAATTTAAGATTGATGGCGGAAGTATGTATTTCCGGAATTTATCATAGGCAGTCTCATAGTACGGCGGAAATGAACCTGTTCTTCCAATAAGTTTGCCGTTAACATATACCTCATCCGCATCATCAATATACCCCAGATGAAGTCTGAAATCGGACCCAGACAATGACTGCGGTATATAAAATTTCTTTCTGTACCATGCATAACCATCATAGCCATGAAATCCCTCGTCTTCCCAGGGTGAAGGAACGGTTACTGTTTCCCAATCCGAGTCGTTATAATCTGCCTTGCTCCAGTTTTTATTGTCACCAATAGTAAATTTCCATTCACCTTTAAGGTTAAGGAATTTACTTTTATCCTGCCCCACCGTAAGAATGCTTAGAAAGAGGAGCAGGATAAATATAGCTATCGGATAAGTTCGTAAATCATTCATTGTGATAATTGCTATTCGCATTTTGAAGTTGAATTTATTCTAATTTGGAAAAACTTCAATGTAACATTATGTAGTAAATTGTAAAAAAATGTCACACATTATTTAAGCGTTGACATTGTTTCTAAGTTAAAGTCCAGGCAGTATTGTACAAGTATCTGATCGTACATTTTCTTTACTTGAGGATTTTTTTCCTTATCTGCATTTGCCCGTACAGCCAGCATTCCCTTCTCATCGCCTATATAATAAAGACTAAGACCTATTAGTACCCTGATGTTTGCGTCTTCCTCCTTGTTCAGTCGGGCACACAACATAGGAACTGCATCCGCTATGCGGTAACGACCAGCCATATAAATTGCACTTCTTCGTACACCGTTATTATCCGAATTTATACACCTCTCAAGATTTGCAATGAAGTATTTATTCTTTTTGTTGAATTCTGCGTTATTGAACTGGGCGCTTGTTACACCGGAAAGAGCAAATAATATAAGGATGAACATTATTGCTTTTGCTGAGAGTCCTGATACCTGTACCATTGTTGTGCTCCTTGATTTTTTGTGATAAATTAGTTTTATGTTACGGTACTAAAGTAAACCCTGAATTTGTCACAGGTGTCACAAGGAAGTAAACGATTGTAAAAAATTGTCATCGTCTAAAAAACAATAAAGAAATTCAGAAAAGTTACTTTTCCCAATTGGCGAATAGGAATTGAATCCCTGAGCTCAGAAAAGATGATTATATTTACGAATTAATTTTTACCCATGAACGAATTAAAAGAAAAACAAATTAAAGGGCTTTCCTTAAAAGGATTGCAAAATTTACTTCTCTCTGAAGGTGAGGCAAAATACCGCGCTACTCAATTATTCAACTGGATGTATAACCACAGAGTTACTGATTTTGCGCTTATGGAAAACATACCAAAATCATTACGCGCAAAACTTAAAGAAAAGTATGAATTACTTACGCTCGAGGTAACGGGTATCAGGCAATCATCGGTTGATGGAACTGTTAAATTACTCTTTCGTACCCGTGCCGGACATGCAATCGAATCGGTTATAATACCCGACGAGGAAAGAACAACACTTTGTATTTCCACTCAGGTAGGTTGCCCTCTTGATTGTAAATTTTGTGCAACCGGATTAATGGGATATAAAAAGAACCTCACTTCCGGAGAAATATTTGATCAGTTCCTTCTGGCACAAAAAAATTACGAACTTCCGATATCGAATATCGTTTATATGGGTATGGGCGAACCGCTTCTGAACTTCGAAAACACTGTTCGGTCATTGGAAATTTTTGGCAATGAACTTACCAAGGGAATCAGTCTTAAGAAAGTAACCGTTTCCACCGCCGGCATACCGCATAAAATAAAGGAGCTTGCAGATACCGGACTTAAGCCAAAACTTGCATTTTCCCTGCACTCTCCATTTGAAAAAATCCGTTCGCAGATAATGCCGATAAACGACAAATACTCATTAAAAGAGAATCTCCTTGCCATTGAATACTACCTGCAAAAAACCGACAGCCGGATTACCTTTGAATATGTTTTGTTGAAGGGAATTAATGATCGTAAAGAAGATGTGAAAGCATTAGTGAAACTTTGCCGTAGAATGCCGTCAAAGATGAATATTATACCGTTTAATTCATTAAAGCACATGGCACCAACAGGATTCTCCGCCGAACTTGAACCTTCTCCTTGGAACAGGATTGAAGAGTTTGCTTCAGAGTTGAGAGATGCGAATATCACCGTTATGCTACGCGATACTAAAGGTGAAGACATTGCGGCCGCCTGCGGGCAATTAGCAGTGAAACACCAATAGTTGGTGGCTAAGCCAATACGATCATGAGAGCATAGAACAGGATTATAAGTTTCTGATTTTTCAGAACGACCGGAGCTACTTTTTAATTAAATTTGGAATCTAACGACAGCGAGTGATAATGGAAGAAAATATAAAGATAAATAATTTGGTTTTAGAGGAGTTAGTCGGCTACATTTCAAAAAATGAAGTTCAACGGAGCATAAAGCCCGTTTACAAGACTGATGACTTTGCTCTATACAATGACGATAGCTTAGAGGTTATGAGTCGTTTTCCCGAAAATTATCTTGATATGATTTTTGCTGATCCTCCATATATGCTTTCAAATGATGGATTCACCTGCCAAAACGGACGAATGGTAAGCGTAAACAAGGGTAAGTGGGATAAATCAAATGGCTTTGAAGAAGACTTAAAATTTCACGAAACCTGGATTAAAGAGTGCAAACGAATTCTAAAACCTGAAGGGACAATTTGGATTAGCGGCACATATCACAGTATTTATCAGTGCGGTTTTTTACTACAAAAATTTGGATTTCATCTTTTAAACGACATTACCTGGTTTAAGCCAAATGCCTCTCCAAATCTTTCTTGCCGATTTTTCACCGCTTCACACGAGACAATTTTGTGGGCAAGAAAAGATAAGAAAGCGAAACATTATTTCAATTATGATGCAATGAAAAACGGATATTTTCCGGAGGATAATCTAAAAAAGCAAGACCTGCAAATGAGAAGCGTTTGGAGCATTCCTACACCACCTCCGGGTGAAAAAGAATTTGGAAAACACCCCACACAAAAGCCCTTGGCATTACTTAAAAGGATTCTATTAGCATCAACAAAGCCTGGAGACATCATTTTCGATCCATTCAATGGAAGCGGTACAACCGGAATAGCTGCAACCATAGTTGGTGAGAGAAAATACATTGGCTGTGACTTGAATAAAGATTATATCGAATTAACTATAAAGCGTTATGAAGCTTTAAAGGCAAATAAAGGATTATTTGGATAATGATAACGAGAGTAATAGCAATTCGCAATCTCAAAAAATTTATTGGAAAGGACTTATCCAAGTTAGCGAAACAATACGGCATAACGATTTACAAGGACGGTAAACAAAATAAGGGCTGGAAAGGTTTAACTTTAGGGCTTTTAGCAGGACTTTCAAACGACAACAAACAAGCCCCGAACGGACTTGGTTTTGAATTGAAATCAACAGCCTTTTACAAAGTTAAAGGCGTATGGACACCAAAAGAAACCTTCGCAATTACAATGATAAATCCACAAAATATTATTGATACCCCATTTTTTGAAAGTCATTGTTGGGCAAAGTTGAAATCACTTGTGTTTTGTGCGGTTTCGTGGAATGGTAAAAACAATGAAAAATCAGAATTACTAAAAGTTCAGTCTTTTGATTTTATAGAGAACGATACTTTGATACAGGAAATTGAAGCCGATTATGAATTTATCCGTAAGAAATTAAAAACAAAAGGGTTTAATGCTTTGACCGGCAAAGACGGCAAATGGATACAAGCAAGAACTAAAGGTGCAGGACACGGATCTATCAGCCGAGCATTTTACGCAAGGAAAGCATTGATAAAAGAGATAATCAAAATTGACGAATGAATAGAAGCACAGCCACCAACATTTTGTTACCGCATTTGAGGATAATGTGCAAAATTGAATCTGAGTATTTCCATAAAACTTTTATACAAATTGAAAGTGCAGTGCTACAAGAAGACCGCCAACTGCGGCAATAAACAACCCTTATGAAAAAACTAACTCATGATGAAATCTCGATAAACAGGGCTACACTTGAAGGGGTAAGCTATGTGCGAAAACTTCCGGTTACGGTATTACTCGATGACATCCGAAGTAGCTATAATGTCGGTTCTATATTCAGAACCAGTGACGGAGTGATGATTGAAAAATTATATCTTTGTGGTTTCACGCCTCACCCTCCGAAAAAGGAAGTATTAAAAACTGCTCTTGGCTCAACGGAAAGTGTTTCGTGGGAATATGCTAAAAATCCGCTTGAAGTAGTTCTGCAACTGAAACAAAAGGGTTACACCATTGCGGCTCTGGAATTAACTGAGAATTCCAGAACTTACTACTCTCTTACACACAATATTTTTCCTCTGGCCTTAGTCATAGGCAATGAAATAAAAGGTGTATCTCAAAATATTCTCGATTTGTGCGATGTAGCGCTCGAAATACCTCAGTTCGGCATAAAGCAATCACTTAATGTTGCAGTTGCTTATGGTGTCTGTATTTTTGAGCTTCGAAGAATTTTCGATCTGCAATTACCTCAGATTAAGGCTTAAAATTTCCTTTTCTGTATTTTAGTTGGAAACACCTATTGTGGTAATTAATACCGCCAAAGTGCTATGTGCTGGGAGTTTCTATAAATATTTCAAGCGATGTTGGTAATAATGCAAGTTTCGGTTTCACTGTAATAATCACTTTCCCCGGCTGATAACCTGCCCGAAGGATCATACGACCGTTCTCTTCATCTAAAAGTACTATCTCAGCTAAGTCTTTTCCGTCTTCTATAACGAATGTAGCAGGAGATGACCTGAATGGAGGGGCAAAGCCAAGTGCATTGAGAGGAGAGACAATTATTTCAGTAGTTGAATTGCCATCGGCGTTAAGACGGTAATTACTTACATGTATTTCCGACTCATAAATACTGAAAACATAGTTAAACAGAAGGAATGCAATCAGAAGAGAAACCAATACAATGGCAATAAGTAATTCCATCTTCAATTTTTCATGAAGCATAAAGTTTCTTTTTATAATATGCAACTTTCTTTCGCAAATTGTTAATAATTCGATAGACAATCTCATCAGGCACACCGTCAAAGTGCCGCGACTTAATCCTCATATCACATTGGTCATTCACATAATCTATTGCTACAAAATATCCTTTGGTGCTGAGAACAATTTCTGTAGAAAAGAAATCAAGTTTGGTAAGCTTCGCAATTATCCGCAAAATGGAATAAAGTTTTTTTAATTTAAATGTCTCAACCTGATCAGTTGTGAGAAGTTCATATTGATGTGTAATATCATCCCACCAGACAGGTATTGGTTCACCAAACGCCCAGAAACAACGGAACCAGGCTCTTTTGCCATCAAGCTGTACAGGATATAATTTTTCCTGCAGGATGTATTTATCTTCACTATTATAAACTCTTTCACGAAGTACCTCTTCAAGAGTTTCGGCACCGGTAACCACACCCAATCCGCCACCGGTATTATTGCAAGGCTTAATAATAAAGGGTCTGCCAAGCAACGAGAGATCGTTTACGGAAAGAAATATTGTATCGGTTTCTTTTTTTGGAGGAATAATAATTGAATAAGGAACATTAATACCGGCGCTGATAAATTCAAGGTGCATGGTTGCCTTATCTATGGCATGAAGCACTTCCCGATACGGATTAAAGATATGCACCTTCCGTCGCATCAGGATTTTACCAAGCGCTTCAAATTCCTCATCAACATCCAACGCACGATCCAGATAGGTATGAAAATGAAGTCTCCGTGACTTTACATAATCAGTTATTTCCTGAACATTATGCTCGCCAACAATAAAAGTAGTAAGTCCTGACGCCTGACAAATCTGTTCGACCAGATCAATAAAATCCTTGTCATATTCCCAAACAAATGCCAGGCCGAGATCAAAAATTTCCATATAATTTGATTATTTTTACAAAATTAGGTTTTCAATTCTTATCAAACAAGGATTTTCCATATAAGCGCCCCATTTCGGAGGCTCACCGGCATCCAATAATAATGGAGGGGTGGAACTTATCAGGTGATTAGGTGTTACAATGTTATGCACTTTTAGCCTTTTTAATGTATAATATTTCAGCTATTATTAATAATGTAAAGATTAAACGGAGAGTAGATTGTTTTATCGTCGAATGATGTGGTATGCATCGCATAGTTATTTAGCAGTAGGTTTGTTTTTGTTATTTTTCGTTCTTCAAGGTTGTTCAGGCCCGGGTGAAAATATAAAGTCTAATCCATCAGCCATAAATGATACAGTCAATTCTATTTACTACCGACAGGCAATGGAACATTTTCTTAACGGTAGTGCGAAAGAAGCCAAGAATGACTTTGCCGCGGCAATTCTGGATTATCAGGATGCCTTAAATCTTTATCCTTCTGCCGGAATTTATTACGCAATTGCAAAAAATTATTATCAGCTTAATAAACTTGCCCTTGCGGTCCAAAATGCCCGAAAAGCGGTAGAACTCGATTCTTCTGTAACAGAGTATCTATACCTTCTTCAGGATATTTACACCTCGGCAAAACAAAACGATTCGGCTATTGTTGTTCTCAACAAAATACTTTCAAAAGATTCATCCGAGGCAGAAGCATATTATAAACTCGGTAGATTATATGAAGTGAACCGCCCCCGACAAGCTATTGCTGTTTATGAACGCCTGCTTTCACTCATTGGTCTTGAGTGGAATGTTCTTTTACGGATAGCTGAAATGAACGAGCGACTGGGTGATTATAAAAGCTCTGTGAATACGCTTAATCGGTTGCTCACTCTGGATCCTTCCAACAGCGAACTAAAGAAGCTGATTATTGAATTTTACATTAAAGATGAAAATTATTCTGATGCACTAAAGACTATTGCCGATCTTCTCACAGAATATCCCGACGATCTGAAATTACTTGAATTAAAAGCAGAAATATTTATTGTTCAGGGACAATGGATTGAGGCTTCAAAAATATATGCACCGCTTCTTGAATCGAAAGATACTCCCTTAGAAAATAAAGTTCGGATAGGTGCACAATATTTCGCCGCCTCTGAAAAAGACTCCTCACTACTTCCTATCGCCCGATCTATCTTCGAGGGAATTGATAAAGATACAACCGACTGGCAGGTAAAAATGTATCTCGGCGCTATTGCAATGCAAATGCGTAACGACTCGTTAGCCGTAAATTTTTTTGAGAAGGTCGTTGAATTAGCTCCATGGAATGTTGAAGCATGGATTCGACTTGGAGGAATTCTTTTCGACAGTCAGAAATATGACAAAGTAATTGTACTTATGAGTCAGGGCGTGGAAAAATTTCCCGAAGAATTTGCAATTAACCTTTTACTTGGAATAGCATACGCACAGACTGATAAACACGAGTCCGCTCTTCCTTATTTGCAAAAATCAGTGAAACTAAATCCCTCTGATCTTAATGCTCTTTCTTCTTACGGGTACACTTTAAATAAAATAGGTAAGCCTGATGAAGCAATACAACAATTAAAAAAAGCTCTCATCCTGGATCCAACAAATACCAACATTATGGGTACCCTTGGTCTCATTTACGATGACCACGAGCGTTGGCAGGAATGTGACAGCATCTATACAGCCGCACTGGAAATTGACAGTGTCAATGCACTGATACTCAACAATTATGCTTACTCACTCTCTAAACGCGGAGTAAATCTTGAACTTGCTCTTTCGATGGTGGATAAAGCACTTGAAAAAGAACCGACTAACTCCTCCTATCTTGATACAAAAGGCTGGGTGCTTTACAAAATGAAAAAATATAAGGAAGCCCGCGAGTATATTCAGCGGTCACTCGAAATTGGCGGGGAGAAAGCCGTTATCCTCGATCACCTTGGGGATGTGGTTTTTCAGTTGGGTGAGAAAGAAGAGGCAATGAAACTCTGGGAAAAAGCCTTAGAGCTTGATAAAAACAATTCTGAAATTAAAAAGAAGATAGAACAAGGGACTTTATGATAAGATTTTTCTTCGGTGTATTCGCTGTTACATTTTTTCTGATTATTTATTCCGGTTGCTCTTCAACGCCTCCTGTAGAAAAAAAAGAAGTTGAAATTCTTTCTGCGGAAAGACTAATTAACAAACTTGAGGCAAACAGAAGGAAAATAAAAAACTTTGAGGGCACCGGCACTATCTATGTAAAAACCAAACAATTTGAAAACAGCGCTTCATTCCGGATTGTTGTCATAAAACCAGACTCGATTTATCTTAACATACTCGGTCCATTTGGAATTGAGATCGCACAGATTCTGGTTACAAAAAATAATTTTATCTTTTATGAGGCGTTAAATAATGTGGCTTATACAGGTTCTGTGGAAGAAGAGGTGCTAAAGGAAATTTTTAAGGTTAATCTTTCTTTTGCCGATCTTGTTGACGCATTTACCGGAGGAGTAAATCTCTCTGAACGACTTTACAAAACACCTTCACACTATGATGTTGTACAGGATAAGTATCTGTTGACCTATATCGATTCACTAAAAAATAACACCGTACGCTACACTGTTGATGTACGAGATCTAAGTATAATTTTCACCCAGCTCGAAGATCTTACAGGAACAAAACTTCTTACCGGTAATTATTCAGATTTCAGAATTGTGGAAACAATACCTGTCCCCGGAGTTATTAAACTTGATAGCAAAACTAATGGTCAGTATATTGAGATTACCTACGATGAATTTGCGGCAAATAAAAAAAATCTTTTTATAAATTTTTCTCTACCGGATGATGCTGATATTATATCCTGGTAAACAATAAACAACTTCTGATGAAAAACAGGTATTTCCTTCTTTCTTTATTTGCGGTTGCAATTGCTACACTAATTTTTTTGTTCTCTGCAGTTTCTGCACAGCAAAAAAAATCTGACGCAAAAAATGCCGAACTGCAGGAACTCCGTAAAGAAATAGAAGAAATTGAAAGGGAGCTGAAAAATGTCAGTAAAGAAGAAAAAAAAGCTTTTGAATTAATCGAATGCTATAACAAACAGGTACATCTCCTCAACAAACTTATCAGTTCACTCAATGATGACGCCGAACAGAGCCGCCTTCAGATTGAGAATTTACAAAATAATCTTCAGGCGCTCGAAGGACAGATGAATTTTCTCAAAGACAGTTATGCACGCTATGTTGTTGCTGTTTATAAATTGATGAATAAAAGCACTTGGCTATACCTCCTTAATGCTCATTCGTTTTCTGAAGCAATGATGCGATATAAATTTCTCTCAACTTTTTCAAAACAGGGGGAGAAGGATATAGCAAAAATTAATAATACGAAACTACTCATTTCCCGGTTAACCGATTCCATAAGTGCTGAATTGCAAATCAGAGAGTCAATTATCAGAGAGAAAGAGAACGAAGAACGATCCTATCTCGGAAAAGTTAAGGAAAAGAAAGTTCTCATTAGCAAACTGAAGAATAATAAGGAAGCTCTTAAAAAGGAACTGGAAGCAAAAAAGAAGGCGGAACAAAAAATTAAACAGTTGATAGCTGAGTTGATAAAAAAGGAAAATGAAAAGAAAAAAGAGTCGGCCAGAAAAAAACCGACGACAAAAAAACCTACCTCAACTCCGGTAGAGACGAAAGAAGAAAAGTTTCCTTCCGCCGAAGAATCGCCTTACAGTTCGAAATATTTCGCATCATTCCGAGGCAAACTACACTGGCCGGTTTCCTCGGGCACAATAATCAGGAAGTTCGGAGAAAATAAAAACACCAAACTCAATACAGTAACCGTGAATTATGGTATTGATATCAAAGTAACAAAAGATTTCTCTGTATTTGCAGTTGCTGATGGTGTTGTTTCGGCTATTGACTGGTTACCCGGATACGGTACAATTGTGATTATTACGCACTCCGACGACCATAGAACTGTTTACGGACATATTGATGCAGTGAATGTTGCTGAGGGCAGTAAAATAAAGTCAGGGAAAAAAATCGGTTCTGTGGCAGAAAGCCTTGAGGGACACATTCTTCATTTTGAACTATGGAACGAACGACAATCTCAGAATCCTGAGATATGGCTGGCAAGGAAATAGTTTTTCATCCCCGATTACACAGCCCGGAGAATTTCCTGCTCTTTGTATTGTAATTGATAAAGTTTGTAATAAATACCTTTTCGTGAGAGCAATTCCTGATGAGTGCCGGTTTCACGAACCTCCCCTTTATGAAGAACAATAATCTTATCAGCATTTTGCACTGTAGAGAGGCGGTGCGCAATAACTATTGCAGTTCTGCCGGAAAGCAATCGGTTAATTGCATCCTGTATGAGTATTTCTGTCTCAGTATCAACACTTGAAGTTGCCTCATCGAGTATAAGTATTTTGGGATCATGCGCTAGAGCCCTCGCGAAGGATATAAGCTGTTTCTGACCAACGCTTAAAGTAGCCCCCCGTTCTTTCACCGGTTCATCATATTTGCCGGGCAAGAGTTCAATAAATCGGGAAGCGCCTACTAACTCTGCGGCTTCTTTTATTTTTTCATCAGTAATATCGGGATTATTCATGCTGATATTGGAACGAATTGTACCCGAGAATAAAAATACATCCTGCAGTACTATAGATATGTTCTTTCGTAATTCTCTCTTATCCAGAGAGCGAATATCCTTTCCATCAAGTAAAATATTTCCCGAAGATATATCATAAAACCTGGTCAGAATATTAATAATACTGGTTTTTCCGGCGCCGGTTGCCCCCACAAGCGCTACTGTCTGTCCCGGCTCAACAGTAAACGATATATTTTTTAACACCGGTTCATTCTCATTATAACCAAAAACAACATTCTGAAACTCAATTTTCCCTTTTATTTCCGGCAGTGATTCCGGATTGTCAGGATTCTTAATTATCGTGTCGTTATCGAGCATTTTAAAGACACGCTCCGAAGAAGCCATTGCAGTTTGCATGATATTATATTTTTCCGAAAGGTCTCTTATTGGGCGGAAAAACATTTCTGTGTACTGAATAAAAGCGAAGAGCACTCCAAGAGTCATGTGCCCCTGAATTATCTGCCCGCCACCGTACCAGATAATTAATCCGATGGCGATTGTACTAAGTAACTCCACCGCAGGAAAGAAGATTGCATAATAAAGGATAGAGTCTATATTTGCTTTTGTATGGTCCTTATTAATTTCGGAAAAAGTTTTGAATTCCGATTTTTCTTTATGAAATATCTGAACGATGGACATACCGGTAACATGCTCCTGCATGTATGAATTCAATCGTGCTAAATGAAACCGGACATCCCGGTAGGTTTCCCGCACTCTTTTTCTGAAAAGAAAAGTTCCATAAAAAAGAAAAGGCAGAACAGAAAGAGAGACCAAAGAAAGCTGCCAGTCTAAGAAAAACATAAATGCAAGTATCCATATAACAATAAACACATCGCTGAATACCATGATTATTCCCGAGGAGAAAAGTTCATTTAGGGACTCAATGTCGTTTGTAACCCGTGTAACAATTCTGCCGATAGGTGTTTTATCAAAAAAGCGTGCCGCAAGTTTTTGTATATGCGAAAAGAGTTGCATTCTCAGGTCGAGAATCGTGCGCTGACCTAAATATTGGGTATAGTAAGTAAGCAGGTACTGCATACCCGACTGGAAAAGAAGAGATGCAAAAAGAAGTCCCACTATAAGAAGCAGGCCGTTAAAATTATTATGAGCTATATAATCATCAACCGCGATCTTTGTTAAAAAAGGTCTCACGGGCCCAAGAGCTGCAACAATAATATTCAGAAGAATTGCCAGCGCAACATATTTTTTATAAGGTCGTATATACCCTAAAAGGCGTTTCATCAGCCTTGCATCGTAGGCTTTCCCTAAAACTTCATCATCCTGTTTCTGATCCTGAGACATTCTTTTCCTATACTATCGTAAAATTTCAAACTACTTTATAATAAGTTTCTCCCTTGAGAAAAGAGAGAATATTTGATGCTGTTGTATCAAGAATACGCTCGATTGCTTCAACCGAATCGAATGCCATGTGCGGGGTTATAATTACATTTTCACGCCGCAACAGCATATTTCTTTTCATTATCGCTTCCAGGTGTTCTACAGAAACATTCTTTGTAAGCATCTGGTTTTCTTCGTTCATTAGTTCCTCTCCCTCAAAAACATCCAGCCCTGCGCCGCTGAAAATACCGCTGTCTATTGCGTAGTACAGTGCCGAAGGCTCAATAAGTCCGCTACGCGCAGTATTAATAAATATAGCGCCTCTCTTCACAAGGTTTATATTTTGCATATTCAGCATATATCGGGTTGATTCATTATACGGGCAATGAAGCGAAATAATGTCCGACTGAGATAGAAGCTCCTCTAAAGTAACATAACGGAACCCGATAAGTTCTTCAAGGATATGATTCCTCTTTATATCATAGGCGAGAATATTCATATCAAAACCGCGCGCCATCTTCATTACATGAACACCTATGCTTCCACTGCCAATAATTCCGATAGTCTTTTGTTTCAGATCAAAACCACGCAAACCTTCAAGTGAAAAATTCCCCTGGATAGTTCTGAAATATGCCTTGTGAAGATTTCGGGAGAGAGCGAGTATTAACGCAAATGTATGTTCCGCAACAGTATTTTCTCCGTAGTAGGGGACATTACATACAGATACTTTGCGCTTCTGTGCTTCTTTAAGATTAATATGATTAAAACCGGTGCTCCGTGTTGAAATCAGTTTTAATTTTTTCGCTTTTGCCAGCACATCGGCAGTAATTTTTGAGTAAATAAATACCGATACAATATCCGCATCGCTCAATAAAGAAATATTGCTCTCGTTTAACTTGTCCTTTTCAAATACAAGTTCGAATTCCTTACCGAAATACTTCTTAATATATTTTTTCTCCTGCGCAGAGATTTCATAAAATACGATTTTATTTTTTGCCATATTACTTCTCCAAAAGATAACCTTTGTAAAAAATCAGGATAACTCTTCAATTTCCTTTTCGAGTAATTGCTTGTAATAAATCGAGGCATAAAGCCCTTCTTTGGCAAGAAGCTCATCATGTGTGCCTTCTTCGGCAATTCTGCCATTATCTATTACGACAATTTTATCAGCATCTTTTACCGTAGAAACCCTATGACTGATTATAATACTGGTTCTCCCCCGCATAAATTTCCTGAGATTTTTCAAAATGTCCTCTTCTGTTTGCGTATCAACAGCAGAGAATGAGTCATCGAGAATAAGTATTTTCGGATCAATAGCTAAAGCACGAGCCAATGAAGCGCGTTGTTTTTGTCCTCCCGAAAGTGTAATTCCCCTTTCACCAATAATCGTCTCATAACCGCCCGGGAAATCTTTTACATCTTTATCTAACTGGGCAATGGAAGAAACCTCCTGAATAAATTCTTCATCCGCACCATTTGTACCATAGGCAATATTGTTTTTCAGTGTATCGGAAAAAAGAAATGGCTCCTGAGGAACAAAGCCTATATTTGTTCGCAAAACAGAAACAGGTATAGTCTTAATATTTCGTCCATCTATAAGTATCTCACCCGATGTAACATCATATAAGCGCGGGAGTAAATTAACGAGAGAAGATTTTCCACTGCCTGTATTCCCCATTATCGCCAGTGTACTTCCGCTGGGTACTGTAAGATTTATGCCGCTGAGTACCTCTTTCTGAGATCCATTATATTTCAGCGACACATTTCGAAACTCAATGTCTCCGACTATCGAAGTAATTGAGTGATCAGTATCTGCAGTATCCTGAATATCGTGTGGCTCACTGAATATTTTATTCAGTCGCTTCATACTTGCTTCAGCCTGCTGTATAATGTTAATCACCCATCCAAAGGCAATCATAGGCCAAATAAGTATTCCCAAATAAATAACGAGCGCTGTTATATCGCCCAGAAGAAGTTCTTTGTTAATTACCTTTATGCCACCAAGCCATATCACGATAATTACACTGACACCTGTAATAAGAAAAAGTATCGGCTGAAACAGCGCCTGAACTTTTACCAGCGACATATTCCTGTCCATATATTCGCGGCTTAATTTTCTGAAGTCTTCTATTTCACCTTCTTCACGAACATAGGATTTTATGACCCGTATTCCTGAAAAATTTTCCTGAGCCTTGGTTGTCAGTTCACTGAATTTTTCCTGAATGGCAGTAAATCGAAGATGGATTTTCTTTCCAACTTTATATACAAGGAATGATAGCAAGGGCAAAGGAAGTAATGAATATAAAGTAAGTGATGTACTGATATTCAGCATAATAACAATCACTATAAGAAACCTGACAATCGTATCAATAGAATACATAACCGCCGGTCCAATAAACATTCGAACAGCGTTAATGTCATTGGTGGCATGTGCCATAATGTTACCGGTAGAATTATTCTGAAAATACCTCATCGGGAGATATTGAATGTGGTTCCAGAAATCCCCTCTCAGATCATACTCAATTTCCCTTGAAACAACGATAATCGTCTGACGAATAAAGAATCGGAAAATACCTGCAATTAACGATGTCCCCACGAGAAGTAAGGCATAATTGGCAAGCTGTTCATATCCGATATTTTTTTGCAAAGTATTAATTGCATCTTTAATTATTATAGGGAGGTAAACGGAGCCTGCATTGGAGAGAATGATAAAAAGAATACCCCACAGCAGTTTGGTTTTATACTTAATAAAGTATTTTTTTAATGATTTCAGATTATCCATATATGCAGTTCACCCGGTTCATTCCGGGAAATTCTTAAAAATCAACTCGAAAATTTATTATCGTAACATCACATTCGGAGCGTGAAAACACGAAAACCGAAAAAAACGGATATACAAAATGCCTCTTTTCGTCGATAAAACAAAATCTTTGAATAGGCTTGTGCATTCCGTATCTTTAAAATTCAACTATTTTTTTACTTGGAAACGGTAAAGCTAAACTGAAAGTTCTTAGTGTATAATTTTTTACAGGCTAAACATGAAACAAAGCAAAGCGTTTATACCAACCCTTAAAGAAACGCCAAATGATGCGGCGGTAACAAGCCATATTCTGATGATGCGTTCGGGAATGGTTAGACCACTGGGTGCGGGTATTTATTCATTTCTTCCACTCGGATATCGGGTAGTTAAGAAGGTATGCGATATTATCAGAGAAGAAATGGATGCAATCGGAGGGCAGGAGTTTCATCTGCCGGCGCTTAATCCGAAGGAAATATGGGAGGAAACTAAACGCGTTGAGGCATTTGGCGACATCCTCTTTCATGTAAAAAACAGAGACTATGTACTCGCTCCGACACATGAAGAAATTATTACCTATCATGCCCGGAAGGTAGTGAAATCTTATAAAGATATGCCTCAAACATGGTATCAGATACAAACAAAATTCAGAAATGAACCTCGCCCGAGAAGTGGTGTACTTCGGGGCAGACAGTTTTTGATGAAAGACTCTTATTCTCTTGATGTTTCATACGAAGCGCTGGAAAAAAGTTATGAACTGCATGACAAAGCCTACAGGGCAATATTCGACCGTTGCGGGCTGAAGTACTTTGTCGTAGGCGCGTCAAGCGGAGCTATGGGCGGCACCGGCTCCGAAGAATTTATGGTGCAGTCTGATGCGGGTGAAGATACTGTTGCGCATTGTGAGTCCTGTGGTTATGCTGCGAATGTCGAAGTCGCAACTTCACGGGTATCGGTAAAATTGCGCGATGCAGAAAGCCGTGCTTTATACGAAATCTCTACACCGAATGTTCGGTCAATAGATGAGCTATGTGCTTTCCTTTCTATCGATGAAACACAATGCGCAAAATCCCGCGTCTATATTGCACAAAGTGGTCCGGTATTAGTGCTTATGCTTGGCAATGATGAAGTAAACGAAACAAAGTTAGAAAAAGCCGTAGGGGGCGCAATTCGTCCTGCTCATCCTGAAGAACTAATAAGTATAACAGGCGCCGAAGCCGGTTCTATCGGACCTATTGGCTTCAATGGTAAAATTATTGCTGACCTCCGTCTTCAGGGTGCAAACAATCTTTTTAGCGGTGCAAACAAAACAGATTACCATATTGGCGGTATTGATATGCAACGCGATGTGCATTCCGCCACTTTTCATGATTTGAGAATTGTGCAAAGCGGTGAGGGTTGCCCCCGCTGTGAGAAAAACCTTGCTGTCTTCACTGCTATTGAATTAGGGCATATCTTTAAACTCGGAACTAAATACTCCGATGCTATGGGTGCTTTATATACCGACGAAAAAGGCAACGAACATCCGATAGTTATGGGAAGTTACGGTATTGGTGTTGAGCGTGTAATAGCTTGTTTCATTGAACAACACCATGACGATAAAGGCATAATCTGGGAAAAAAACATTGCACCATATCATATTCACCTTATTGCTCTGAATATGAAAAAGGAACAGGTCATTGAATCTTCGGAAAATTTATACAAATCATTGATGGCTGATGGTTTTGAGGTGCTCTTTGATGATCGCGTAGATGCACTTGCGGGCTTTAAATTCAATGATGCAGACCTTATCGGATTACCCGTTCAGGTGATTGTCGGCGAAAAGAAACTGAAAGACGGACTCGTAGAAGTAAAATTGCGGAAAACCGGTGAGCGCTTTGATGTAAAAATTGAAGATGTGTCTTTAAAGGTAAGGGAGTTACTGGGTTAATCTATGATTAGCGCAATTATATTTGATCTGTCGGAAGTACTAATATCCGGTCTTGCTGGCAGTGAAAATATTTTAGCGCAATCTTTGGGAATCGCACAAGGTGAAATCAGAAACAGATTATGCTCTCCCCGTTTTAAGGAATTTCTGGAAGGAAAAATTTCTGAAGACCAATACCTTTCAGAAATTATCAACACAACGGGGTGGCAAATATCCCAGACAGATCTCAAAAGTGTAATCAGACAAAATTTTCATACTGTAACTGATACGACAATATCGTTGCTTCCTGCCTTAGCACAAGATTATTCGCTCTATCTGCTCTCAGATCACGGCAAAGAGTGGATAGAATACATACGAAAGCAATATGATTTTTTCCACCTGTTCCGCTCAGAGTTTTACTCATTTTCTTTAGGCATAACGAAAAGCAATCCTGAAATGTTTAATAAAGTTCTTCAGCTTACCGGACTAATTCCGGAGAATACACTTTTCATAGACGACAACCCGAATAATTGTCGTAACGCAGAACTTAGCGGCATACGAAGTGTACAGTTCCATAGCACATCTCAGCTCATTACTGTCCTGCGAAATGACTTCGGTATATCCGTGAATCAACCAACTCATTAAACTCTACTTAACTATGACTATACAAGACGATATTTACATTTATAACGAAGAAAACCTTGTCAGACAGCTTGAATCATCAGCTTATGAACTTGGCTTCTATCGCGTTAAGTTCTACACAAATAATGGTCTGCCTTCAGAAACGCCGACAGATCAGATTGATGATTTTTTCCTTTACCCCAGCGGAGGTACACTTCGAGATAAGAATTTTAATATCATTTTTTACAGCACAAAATTCGATACTTACAGAGGCTATGTTCCTCCGCATCTAAAGAATCGTAAATGACATCATCACCCACTTTACACCAGGTACTTTACCTGGTATCTACCCCTATTGGAAATTACGCAGATATTACATTACGGGCTATTGATGTTCTGAAGTCAAGTGATATTATTATATGTGAGGAATACAAAGAAGCCCGAAGGTTATTAGGCCATTATGGCATTCAGAAAGATCTCCTCTCACTCAACGAACACAATGAGGAACTCGTTAGCGATGAAATAATTTCTTTTATAAAGAGCGGAAAAATTGTGTCTCTTATTTCCGATTGTGGAACGCCTTTGTTTTCCGATCCCGGAAAGATACTTACAGAAAGATGCATCAATACAGGAATTGAAATTATCCCCATACCGGGAGCTAATTCTCTTTTACCCGCATTAATAACCAGTGGTTTTGTGATAGATCGCTTTTATTATTACGGGTGGCTCTCTCCTAAAACCGATATTCGTGAAAATGAACTGAAACAATTAGCTAAGAAGAGGGAGTTGCTAGTTCTGATGGAAACTCCCTACAGGCTTACAAAATTACTTGGTAGTATTACAAAAATTTTTCCGTCAAACACTCCCGCTGTACTTGCATATCAGCTTACCATGCCGGAAGAAAAAATTTTCAGAGGTACAATAGCCGATTTATATTCTATTGCCGCCGAGAAAAAGTTAAAGGGAGAATTTGTTCTTCTTTTAGATAACAGACATTTACAGCGTTAATAATTCTAAAAGGTTTTCTCTTTTTTCAATTTTTGCAATTACTTAATAAGTATCCTTTTCTTTGTTGCAAAAATTTTTCCTTTCTTAAACAGTGATACCGAACAAAATAAAACAGCAACCTAAAGAAGTATAGTTTCTATGAGAAAAACAGAAACGAATAACAAAAGAAAGGAGTAGTATTTCAAACAATACTTCTTTCTATGTTTTTTTGATCAAATTATAAACAATACGCTGTTGAAAAACTATTTAGTTGTTGCATCAGTTCACTCATCCTGCAAACCCCGAAGGTGGTTGTATTATTATGGAACATCCTCCGGATTATTAAATCCTCTGGATTAAAAATCCTCCGTATCGAAGATCCTCTGGATTGCAAATCCGTTAGGGAACGGATGGAACATCCTCTGGATAATATTATCACAACACAAGCAAAATAAACCCCGACGGGGGTGGAATTATAATTTCTCTGCACTCCGTCAGGGGATCCATTGGCTAATCCGTTAGCTAACGGACAATGCCACTATTATATCACCCTTTCAGGGTTCTATTTGGGTATTTAACGAATGTTCTATAATAATTTCAACCCCTCGGGTTTATTGACACAGAAACATTTGTTCGTTCTAAAAAAATCAATCCTGAGATAAGACAAATTATATAGCAGGTGTATGCCAAGCATCAAATACCAATCCCGAGGGGATGTAATATTTATAGCGCAGATATACGCAACACCAAATAAAAATCCTGAAGGGATGACATAATTAAATAATTGACTTGCTATCAATGTTCAATTTCGTCAGAAGATCCGTTGTTCCGTTAGCTAACGGATGGACTTAGCTTTTGTAATCAATTCCCAAAATCTCTTACACCCTATTGTTAAAAAATTTCAGGTATTCAAATAAGAATGGAATTCATTTTTATCTGATTAATTGACTGATATTTAGTAATTTTCTGAATTAGTTTTTCATATACTACACATTACAACCGACACAATTGTTGTCTATTGAAAGGAAAACAGGTGCAATACGAATCATTAATTGAACTGCTTCAACAAGGTGGATTTACAATATACATTCTCTTGCTTTGTTCGATTTTATCTTTAAAGGTTGCCATTGAAAAGCTTATAAAGTTTCAAGGTGTTACTCCTCAACGCTCAGAGTCAATAATGAAACTCGTCCGTGAATATGTTGCAGCAGGTGAATTTGCCAAGTTAACTGACAAACTAAAAAGACTTAAGTGGAAAAAAGTAGGAATGACATTCACTTCTCCGCTCACGCCCGCTTTGGTTTATATCCTTGAAAACCGCCATCTTCCTAAAGACGATTTAATCGATACAGCTTTCAGTAAACTCGATAAAGAGATTATCAATTTTGAAAAGGGATTGGGTATTCATGCCACATTAGGAAGTATTACGCCGTTTATTGGACTGTTTGGAACGGTGATCGGAATTATTAAATCATTCTCTGCCCTTTCTTTGCAGGATACAGCAAACTACTCCCGTGTGATTAATGGAATTGCTGAGGCCCTTATTGCAACTGCCGCCGGATTGTTTGTTGCTATTCCATCCGTAATGTTCTATAACTATTTTACAAAGCGTCTGAAAATGCAGATGGCCATATTTGATGATGTAATACGCGAAACCGCTGTTCTTGTGAAAAATCAGCAGTTAACTGAAGCAAGGTAAGGAGGAGAAGGTGAGGAGAAGACACGGCCACGACGAGGCGCAGTTTTCGGAAATTAATATCACTCCGTTCACCGATGTGATTCTCGTACTGCTTATAATTTTTATGATTACCAGCCCGTTTCTCATTTCAGGCGCTTTTCATGTAAAACTCCCTAAGGCGGCTTCATCAGAAACCCAGGTCAGTAAAAATATTGAAGTCTTTCTTACGGAGAATAATGACATTATTATTGACGGCAAAGTAATTGCGCCCACAGATGTTGCCTCGGTATTAAAGGCAAAATATACTGAAGCTAATGAATATAGTGTTATAATTAAGGCTGATAAAGGGGTACTTCACGGTAACTTTATTAAATTACTCGATCTGGTAAAAATCTCAGGAGCGGCAAAAATACTTGTTGCGGCTACAAAAACTACTGAGTTTCCTGTTCCCGGCGAAAATCAATAATTGTTATGCGGGTAGTAAAGAGCGCTACCCCGCAAGTTTCTTATTCATCCCGCAGTATGTTTTACTTTAGGCATTTGTGTTCGAATACCGTCTGATACTCGTCTCTCTGATGCGCCAATTACCAACAGTGTTTTCGCTATTGGCACATGTATTTTGTTATGCAATAATTGTATTATTTTTCTTTGAGAATGCCGACCTGAAGGTACAACAATCGCAATTTACCTCTATTCAGATAGATCAACTCCCTGTATTCACCGCTAATGAAAAACCTGTTGAAAAAAATACCGCTGTAGAAAAGCGTGGCGGACTTATTCCCGCAAAGCAAACTGCTCCCGATGAGCGTCCTAGGGGAGAGCAAACCGGAATTGGAGATATTCAAGGTGATGTTCCGGTAAGTGGTGTCCCCGGTAATTCTGGTTCCGGGACTGGTGATGGAAGCGGAACAAGTCCGGGTACAGATGTGTACAGAGTAGGTGTGGATACTGCACCGGAAGCATTTGGCGGCATTGTAGCAATTCAAACCAAAATCCCCAAAAACCATCCCGACTATGATGCATCAAGGGGCAGAACAATTTATATACTGGTTTTTGTTGATGAATCAGGAATAGTGCGAAAAGCTCAGGTCTCAAAAGGACTGGGTAACTCGCTTGATGCCGTAATTGCCTCTATAGTGCGCAAAACCCGATTCAGCCCCGGAAAAGATAAAGGCAAAATTGTAAAGACTCAATTAATGATTAATATCCCAATTCCATAATTTGATTAAGTCGTTATCATAGTGAAAGACTTTGTTTCAGCTCTTATCATACTTTTTCCTCTTACCCCAAAAAAATTGCAGTCGCTCTTTTAATGTTTTTTCCTGACCAAGCTCTGTCGGAAAATAATACTGCGTTCCTTTCATTTCTTCAGGGAAGTAATTTTCCTCAATAAAGTGATGAGGATATTCGTGTGGATACTTGTAATCTTTTCCATATCCGATTTTTTTCATAAAGGTAGTGGGTGCATTGCGGAGATGAACCGGAACAGGAAAAAGTGGTTTTGTTCGAACATCTTCAAAAGCTTTTTCAATTGCAATGTACGAAGCATTACTCTTGGGTGACGACGCCAGATACGCCGCACACTGCGAAAGAACAATCCGACCTTCAGGCATTCCAATTTTTTCAACTGCAGAGAATGCCGCGGTTGCCAGTACAAGTGCATTCGGCGAAGCATTTCCTATATCCTCAGATGCAAGTATAATCATCCTCCTGGCAATAAACAGAGGGTCTTCACCCCCTTCCAGCATTCGCGCCATCCAGTATAGCGCCGCATCCGGGTCACTGCCTCTGATGCTTTTAATAAATGCCGAAATTATATTATAATGTTCTTCACCCAATTTATCATAAAAAATATTTTTTTGCTGAATTATAGTATCGAGAGTGTTCTTTGTAATGGAAATTTTTTTATCCCTCGCCGATAGTTTCTCTTGCAGAAATGCCGCTTCAAGTAAATTGAGAAGTACACGAGCATCTCCACCAGAGAGATACAACAAATAATCGATTTCTTCTACAACAATATCATATTCCTTCAACACCCTATCAGTGGTGATTGCTCTGTGAACTATACTTTTAAGATGTTCCGCAGATAATGGCTGAAGAATGTATGTTCGCATGCGCGAACGGAGCGCTGGTATCACCTCAAATGACGGATTTTCAGTTGTTGCGCCAAGGAGAGTGATAACGCCTGATTCCACTGCATGAAGCAGGGCATCTTGCTGGGATTTATTGAAACGGTGAATTTCATCAATAAATACAATTGTTTTTTTCCCTTCGGAACGGCGTAATTCTGCTTGCTGGATAACGGCACGAACATCCTTTACTCCAGAGGAAACAGCATTCAGCCTGTGAAAATCGGAACCTGTTCGGGCGGCAATTATAGAGGCTATTGTCGTTTTTCCGGTTCCGGGCGGACCCCATAAAATAAAAGAGCTAACAGCATCATTGTCTATCATCACACGAAGGGGCTTTCCTTCACCGAGAAGATGCTCCTGTCCATAAAAAGCGGCAGTTTCCAATGGACGCATCCGCTCTGCGAGCGGCATATCCGGGACGAGTTTATTAGCGCTCACTTTTCCTCAATTTCAATAATTGTTTCCCCCGGTTTTTTCATATCATATTTTTCGCGTGCTATTGTTTCTATTTTTGCAGGTACTTTATTTTCTAAGGAATCAATTTCACCCTGCAGGCGGAGGTTTTCGTCTTTAAGCTTCTGAATTTCAATTGCTAATGAATCCACCTGAGCCTGCACTTTATTATACTTGATTATGCCATAGTCATTAAATACAAGGTAAGCCGTACCGCCTATGTACACCACGCACAGAATTACCAAAAGAATAAATTGTTTGTTTAGTTTCATCGCAGACTGATGGAAACAATTCTTTCAATAAGTTGCTCAAAAGAAATACCAATTGCCTTTGCCATTTTGGGCACAAGGCTGGTAGATGTCATACCGGGTAAAGTGTTCATTTCCATACAATATGATTGATTATCAGGACTTAAACGAAAATCTGCCCGGCCATATCCTTTACATCCAAGAGCATTAAATGCAAGCATCGCCTGATTCTGAATAGTAAGCGCTATATCTTCAGGAATATCTGCCGGAACGATATACTCGCTCATTCCGGATGTATATTTACATTCGTAATCATAAATTTCATGTTTCGGTCTAATTTCCAAAACAGGAAGCACTATATCGTCAATTATTCCTACTGCCAGTTCTCTTCCCGGGATGTATTTTTCTACTCTCGCGCCATCGGAGTATCTGAAGCATTCATTAAATGCTGGAAGAATTTCACTAACAGTATGCACAATACTCAGTCCAACAGTAGAACCCTGATCATTTGGTTTAATAACACACGGCAAACCTGTTTTTTCTAAAATAACTTCACTAATACCATTATCCTCTGCATCCGTTTTCTTAATTAGGATACCTTCCGGTGTGTGTACGCCATTACGCTGAAAAAGCGAAATTGACATATCTTTATCCATAGCAAGAGCGCTCGCTAAAATACCGGAGCCCGTGTAAGGTTTTCCGGATAGTTCAAGCATACCCTGCACTGTTCCATCTTCCCCCCACTTTCCATGCAGACCAATAAATACGGTATCAGCCTCCTGAATATTACCTGATTCGATAGCCTGAATATAATTCTTGTAATCTACAGGGAATAAATCTTTTTCGCCAAAAAAATCCTCCGGAGAGGAAGGCTGATTTTTTCCATAAGCCGGATCAATAAGTATTACCCTATGACCAAGTGAACGGAGAGCTTTATAAATAGAAGCAGAAGATGATTTGGATACCTGTCTTTCCGGAGAGGCGCCTCCGACGAGGAGTGCAACTGTTAATTGAGAATTCATAAAGTTATGATGCGATAATTGTGAAATTAAAACCGGTTTTGGGGATGTAGGGAAATTCCATACACCGATTCAGCCAATGAGTATAATTCGTTAAGATGTGACCTTTCAAGTTCGCGGATTCCACCTGCCTGACGCGCTAAGTAAAGCGTTTTTGCGTAATGTTCCAGCTTCTCCATCCGGTGGTACGCCTCCTTTAATGATGATCCAACAGTAACTGCTCCATGGTTTTCAAGGAGAAATACATTTGCATAACCAATATATGGAGCCAGACTTTCATACAGCGCAGGGGTTGATGGAGCGGCATAGCGGCACAGAGGAATTCTGCCAAGTGTAAGAATAACTTCGGGAAAATACGGACGATCTAATTGATTTGAGGATGACATTGCTGTTGCATAAACCGGATGGCAATGTACTACTGCATGTACATCCGGTCGAGTCCTGTAGATATATAAATGTAAACCGTACTCAGTTGAGGGCTTCTTTCCACTCTTTACAACATTTCCCTTAAGCGGTAAACTTATAATATCATCAGAATTTACTTCGCCTTTACTGACACCTGAGGCAGTAATGTAAACGATATTTTCAAAACTCCGTGCCGAAAGATTTCCGTCAGTAGCAGAAACTAATCCTCTCGAATAAACTTTATGACAATACTTTACAAGTTCATTTTTTACTTGCATTGTTTTCTAACGCTTCCATTATGCTCATATTAATAAAACCATCATATCCGGTAACTAATGGTTCTTCATTTCGGATAAATGATGTATTTACCGAACGAAGGAGTCGGGAAAGTTTGTTCGTTCTTTTCCTGAAGGCCATATTTCGTTCTTTTTCGAGCATAATTGTCATTTTTGCGGAACTGTATCTGCTTGCAACAAGGTTATCAATAGCAATACTGCCTTTACTCCCGATAATTTCTATACGGTTTGACGCTCGTGGAGAATTAAAGGAAACCGAAATATGACAATAGCCCCCGTTTTCAAACCGAAGTAAAGCAAAGGCGTAATCTTCAACCTCGGTTTTATAAATAACATTATCCAATATTCCGTAAATAGGGGTTAACTCGCCACCAACATACCGGAACAAATCTATCATGTGAGTGCCAAGGTCGCGCATCGCACCACCACCGGAAAGCTCTTTATTGAAACGAAAATTTTCACCGGGAGTAATATTAATATTAAAATTTGCTCCTGCGGTTACAATTTTACCTATAGTTTGATTTGAAACCAGTTCTTTTGCTTTCTGAATTAATGGATGAAACCGGTAAACATAGTTTACTGCCAAAAGAACATTGTTTTCTCTGCAAACATTAACCATCTCTTCCGCCTGACGGGCAGTAATTGCAAGCGGTTTTTCACAAAGGATGTGCTTTCCGGCGCGTGCGGCAAGCAATACCTGGTTATAATGCTCTGCATTTGTACTTCCGATATAAACAGCATCAATCTCAGAAGAGAGAAAATCCTCAAATGAAGAAAAATAATGAGGAACTGAAAACTTCTCTGCAATAAATCGCGCTCGTGTATGTGTCTTGCTGAACACCGAGACAACTTGTGCACGCCTGATTTTATGTAATTCAGGAAGAACGGCAGTTTCCGAGAACCTGCCTAATCCGGCAACACCCCATCGAAGCCGTTTGGTAAGCCGATCTTTTATTTTAAAAATTTTACCTGGTGAGATAGAAGTTTTCCTTATGTAGCTTTAATTTTTTCATCAATAAATTAATTGGTCGTGAATTCTGCATTATATAGAAATGAATAGCCGGTACACCTTTTTCTAAAAGGCCCTCTACCTGTTTTGCCGCCCATTCAATTCCTAAATCAATTACATGTTCGTGTTTTGCTTTCATTACTTCCGCAACAAAATCGTCAGGAAGACTTATATAAAAATTACGCGGTATATTCGTAAGATGCGATTTCAGTGTAAGAATCTTCAGACCGGGAATTATTGGTACAGTAATTCCTGCTTCACGACATGCAGAAACATAAGAGAAAAATGTTTCGTTATCGTAGAACATCTGGGTTACAATATACTCTGCGCCTGCATCTATTTTTTGTTTGGTAAAACTGATATCCGTTTTCAGATTAGGCGCTTCAAAGTGTTTTTCGGGATATCCGCTCACACCTACACAAAAAGACGATGGTTTTGCATCGAGCAAATTTTCTTCGAGGTATTTACCATTGTTCATAGAAACAATTTGCTTCACCAAATCGAGAGCATACTCGTTCGTACTTCTTCCCTGAGGAATTGGTTTAGTGAATCCGGTATCATCACCCCTGATGGCAAGAACATTTTCAATACCCAGATAATTTAGTTCAATCAGAAAATCTTCTGTTTCTTCTCTGGTAAAATTTTTGCATAAGATATGCGGTACTGCATCAATATTATATTTATTCTGAATAAGCGCACATATACCCAGAGTGCCCGGTCGTTTTCGTTTAATTTTTTTCTGAATGCCGGAGTTCGTTTCCTCGTACACAACCTCGGCGGGATGGCTGGTTATATCGATAAACGGCGGCTTATACTGAATTAAATCTTCAATGACAGCCAATAGACTTTTTATATCACCACCTCGATTGGGCGGTATTATTTCAAAACTGATTAGCGGCCCAGTTTCTTTTGATAAATGTTCAGTTACTTTCATTCACCTTTATTGTTTTAGGAACTGACATTTAACATTTTTTTGATTAAGTTTCACATTAAAAGAACTTTACCATCGACCCAAATAATCTTGTGGTTCAATCGATTTCCGTGGGCAAATTAATAATTAAAGGTACCGG
>CAYTLQ010000271.1:0-5337 GCA_964438715.1 uncultured Ignavibacteriaceae bacterium | reverse complement strand
ATCTTGTTATAGAAAAAAAATTGCAAACACACCATACAACCCTGCAGGGGCTGCATATCCATATGCAAACCACTTCCCGCTGAAACCCAAAAACAAATTCCCACCACACTACAACAAAATTACTACCTCTGCACAAAAACCCGAAAGGGTTGATATTGTTATAGAAACAAAATTGCAATCTCGACATAAATCCCTAAAGGGATGGCATATCCATTCGCAAACCACTTCCCGATGAAACCCAAACGCAAATTCCCACCGCAATACAACAAAATTACTGCCGCTGCCCAGAAACCCGAAAGGGTTGATATTGTTATAGAAAAAAAAATGCAATCTCAACATAAAACCCTGAAGGGGTGGCATAATAATTTCTCTCCACTCCGTCAGGGGATCCTTTGGCTAATCCGTTAGCTAACGGACAATGCTAACCATTATATCACCCTTTCAGGGTTTTGTTTGGGTGTTTAACAATTATTCTACAATAATTCCAACCCTTCGGGTTTAATTACAAAGATACATTTTTTCGTTATAAAAAATCGATCCTGAGAGCATGCAATATTTATAGCAAAGGTAACTAAACGCATCATCACAATCCTGAAGGGATGACATATTTATAGCACAGATTTACACAAAACCAAATATAAATCCCGAGTGGATGACATTATTAAACAATTGACTTGCAATAAACCCTTCAATTTCGTCATAGGATCCGTTGGCTAATCCGTTAGCTAACGGACAATGCCACAATTATAACACCCTTTCAGGGTTTCCAGGATAACTAAGGATAGCTGTTGTTATAAAAATACCACCCTTTCAGGGTTGGGTGTATGATAAAGAGGATTTTCCATCCGTTAGAGAACGGATTTAACAATCCAGAGGATTTTCCATAATTTATGACATATTATTAGTTGTATCAGTTCACTCATCATGCCAACCCTGAAGGGGTTGTATTATTATAATAGAATAACAACAAAAACAAATGAAACCCCGACGGGGTGGCATATCTATTCGCAAACCACTTCCCGATGAAACCCAAACACAAATTCCCACCACATTACAACAAAATTACTACCTCTCCCTTGAAACCCGAAAGGTTGATATTGTTATAGAAAAAAAATTGCAGGCTTTAAAACAAAAAAAGGCTGAATCAGAAATAACCTGATTCAGCCTCTTTAATTATTTCTACCAAAATCTATTTTTTGTATGTCGCTAAAATATACTTTGCTACTGCACGAGCCTCAGCAGGTTTAAGTCCCGGATTCGGCATAGGAGGATAAGCCGGATCTACTTTAGTCGGATTTTTAATAAATGCAACAAGCGCATCCTCTTTCCCTTCATATTTGGGGAGAGTTAAATTATATGGCGGTCCAACAACTTTCTGGTCGAACTTATGGCAAGAAGCGCAACGAGTGTTATAAATCTCCTGACCGCTTATAGCTCCTGCACCTCCGGCTTCCTTCTCAAGTTCCTTTACAGCCTTTTCAAAATCCATTGCAAGCAACTGTGAATGTTTTGAGGTTGCATTACTAAATGCAGTCTGCTCGGAAATTGTAACAAAGAATGTTACCATAACGAACAATATAAACACCCACCCCGCTGACTCCAGGTTATTGGTTTTTGCTATTGTATAGAGTAAATGATAAATGACAAACAACAACACCAAAGCGGCGGCAACACCAAGAAAAACTACCAAGGAAAGTGCGTTTGCAGGAAGAAAGATTGTTCCGAGAACTATAAAAAGCGGCTGTAAAGCTGAAAAAATAAAAGTAGTCCCCAGAGCCTGCTTTTTAACAAAACTCAGATATTCTTCACTTCCCTTACGGCCGTTTTCCCAATAGAAAAAGGAGAATAACACAAGAGCTCCACTCAAAGCAAAGGAGGTTGCAACAAAGTACAGCCACTTAACTAATACCGGAAGAGTAAAGAAACCTGCAAGAAATCCT
Source organism: uncultured Ignavibacteriaceae bacterium (assembly GCA_964438715.1). GTDB lineage: Bacteria > Bacteroidota > Ignavibacteria > Ignavibacteriales > Ignavibacteriaceae > CAYTLQ01. The sequence goes on along the minus strand of CAYTLQ010000271.1, from coordinate 3,397 downwards.
TCAGTTGTTTTTGCTGAAGGCGCCTCAAGTGCATTAACCATAGCCGCAATAAAGTAGTATGAACCAATATACACTCCGAGCATTCCCCAGCGTCCGGTAAAATTAAATACATTTTCCGAGGATTTATTCAGCTTTTCAATGTCCTCAGTAACATCAGGGGTTGCACCTTCCTGAACAACAGGCTTTATTGACCGAAAAATATTATAAATATTAAAAGAATTCCTGAACGCATTTACAAGAATAAACGAGCCGGTTAAAAGAACAAATGCATAGACAAAATAACTTACCGCATCATAGTTAAGAGTGTGAAGCAATTGGGCATAGGTCATAATAATTGCAAGAACAGGAGCAACACCTAAATCCAGCGATTCACGTCCGTTAATTTTGCACAATTCAAAGATATCTTTATAGTACATCAAATAAAATAGATTCTTCTCTTTCAGCCATTTTTTTCGGAAATACACCGAAATAGTTGTACCACCCAGCACAAGACCAAGATAAGGGAGAAACAACGACAGAACTACAACAGAAAGAAAATGCAACAGTGTTATATGTTCAAGAGATTGAGGCAACACTAACTTATCTAAAAATTCCATCAAAGGATACCTATTTATATTCTTAGAATATTAATAAAAGTTTATCTGCTGAAACCAGCAATACAATAAAAACAACATACATATTTATCTCCCTGAAGACATATCGGAAAGATTTTCCTGATATATCCTGACGGAGAAGAACCGAAGATTTATACAAAAGCCACAAAAATGCAACGAACATTAGGATGGCAGAAAAATTTATCTTCATAATGCTGAAAATCGGGAAAAGAAGCCCGGTAAGTCCGGTAGCAATTGTCCAGACATAAGTTATCCGTGCAATCTGATTCCTGTTAAAATGTTTAAAAATTGTAGGAAACCCGGCGCTTTCATAATCAGTGTTAAAAACCAGAACAAGAAGCCAGAAATGAGGTATCTGCCAGATAAAAAAGAAAAACGCAATAAGTAACACCTGCGAATCAAAAATATTTCCACCGGCCGAAACCCATCCAATAACAGGCGGCAACGCACCAATAACAGAGCCGGGAATAATGGCAAGTGAGTTTTTTCTTTTCAATGGTGTATAAATAGCATTATACCAAATCATTGTAATAAGGCCAAGCAAGAGCGAATTTACTCCTGCACCAATGTAAAGTAAAACACTCCCGCTGATAGTCAGAAGAAGTACCACAATGAGAGCTGTCTTACTGCTGATTCTCCCTGAAGGTAATGGGCGATTTTTTGTCCTCTGCATCAGCTTATCGGTTTCTCGCTCCTGATAGTGATTGAGCGCCGCAGAGCCGCATGCAAGCAACAAAATGCCCAAAGCAGGAAGAATCACAGCGGAATCAACCCTGCCCTTAAAACAAAGGTACCCGAAGACAGTAGTAAGAGTTACAAAAAATGTAATCCGTATCTTTGTTAATTCTGCCAGAGCGCTTAAAAAACTTCTCACAATAGCGTTACTTTAATGTTGATCCGGAGGCAACAGCTGCCTCTTTACTTTTTGTATCGAGCCAGAAGGTAAAATCTTTTTCAGGCATCACTATAACTTTCGTGTACATGTACGAGTGCTGAAGTCCGCAGTACTCTGCACAAGCAATATCATACCATTTAAGTTTATCTGCTCTGAACCAGATAGTATTTTTTCTGTTTGGCATTGCATCTTGTTTCAGGCGAAGGCCCGGCACATAAAAACTGTGGTTAACATCAATTGAAGATAATTCCAGTTTCACTGCTTTATTAAGTGGCACATAAAGGGTGTCCGTCTTTACTCCATTGGCATATTCAAAATTCCATTTCCACATTTGTCCTGTAACCTTAATAGGAATTGCATCTGCCGGCGGATTGGAAAATTGAACATATCCTTCCCAGCCAAGATAAAACATTCCCATAGTAAGTATTACCGGAATTACCGTCCATGTAATTTCGAGAGGAATGTTCCCTTCTATGTTCTCTGCTTTAACATTTTTCTTTCTGTTGTACTTAAAGACAAAGTACACCATCAAAAAGGTTATGAGCAGAAGAAGCAGTCCGGAAATGACAACAATAAAAATAAATGCATTATCTACGGAATCAATGTAATTCGAAGCTGAAAACATTACTGATACCTTTATCAAAAACTATAGTCTGAAAAGAGCAGGGCAAACGAAATAAGAAGAAAGAAAATGCTTACCCAAACGAAAATTTTAAATGTTCTTGTCTCGGTGCGCAGGTGCATAAAAACTGTAAGGACAAGATAAGTTTTAATAGACGCAATGAACAGCGCAGTTGCCACAGTTAATTTGCCAAAGTCAATGCCGGCAACCGTAACCGTAACTCCCGTTAAAATCAGAAGGGCAAACCAAATTAACAGGTAAACAAAATAGCCATGTGACTGGTGTTCCTGACCGTGTTTTGTGTGGTCATTATGACTCATATTATAAATCCTCAGGTAATAAGATAGAATAGTGGGAAAAGGAATATCCAGATAATATCAACAAGGTGCCAATAGAGCCCTGCCGCCTCAAGACGCACATAGTTATCGGATGTTATTCTGTTTTTCATTGTAGAATAGGTCATAAATGCAATTACTGCAACACCTATAACAACATGGAGACCATGTAATCCGGTCATAATATAATATAACCCGAAGAAGAGTATTTCCCCGTTGCTTTTTTCAAGAAGCAATTCACTTCCGGGATAAATGCCATGATGAAACTTTGCGCTCCACTCAAAGTATTTATTTACCATGAAGCCCAATGCAAACATAATGGTAACAAGCTGGAAAAAGATTGAGAGATCTTTCTTGCCTTTTTGCAGTGCGGCTATTGATAAAGCCATGGTAAGACTGCTGGTAAGCAGAATGAGCGTGTTAAATGTTCCGATAAGTGTATTCAGTTCCTTCGCGGCGAGATGAAATTCAGCCTGATGAAGGTAACGGTACACCGAATACGCAATAAACATTCCCCCGAATAAAAGTAATTCGGTGAATAGGAACAGCCACATCCCTAAACGGGCGCCTTCGTCATCCCTATGAACATGGGCTACGGTATGTTCTGATGAACTCAATGTGCCTCCTGTGAAACTAAAAGGTGTTCTGACTCATTATCCTTATACTGATACGGAGCTTCTGAAACTTCCGGTATCACATCAAAATTTTCTAATGGCGGTGGCGTTGCAGCTTTCCATTCCAAAGTTTCTCCGCCCCACGGATTAAGCTCTACCGTTTTTTCGCCCTTCACTAAAGCATAAGCAAGGTTTCCGAACATAATCAGCAGTCCTGATATCAATACCCATGAACCAAAGGTAGAAAGCATGTGATAGATCTGAAATTCGGGAAGGTAATCATAGTATCTTCTTGGCATACCTAACCAACCCATTAC
>CAYTLQ010000270.1:0-18654 GCA_964438715.1 uncultured Ignavibacteriaceae bacterium | reverse complement strand
ATATTTCATTTACCGTTTGCTATTTCTATGTTTGTTATAATGATAATTCATGTTATTGTAACTATAACTTTTGGCTATAAATGGATTTTTTAGGAGTAAAATGTGAAGATTAAATTAACCCCACAATTCGTTTATCCACTTTTTGTACTATTATTAATTGTAGGCCTTGTTATACTTGTTTCTCTTGAAGATTCGGAACCAACAAAACCAAGTAACGAATTAAATGCTGAAAATATTCCTCAGGACGATATACATAAGGGGTTAACTCAGCCAAATGCCTCAGCACCTTCCAAAGATAATGTATCCGAAAAGTTTAAACAGCAAATTGAAATGTTGAGGCAGGCAGTTGAAGCAGATCCAGAGGACACTGTTAAAATGCGGGAATTTGCCGATCTCCTTTTTCAGAGTCACCAGGCTGATATGGCATTAACATATTATCAGCGCATTTTGGCCAAGGATCCAAAACGAATTGATATACTTTTTTCTGTAGCTATGTACTATTACTTCAAGCAGGACTATAACAAAACAGAAGAATATACAAGGAAAGTTTTGGCTATAGACAAAAATAATTCTCAGGCTTTATATAATCTGGGAGCTATTGCGGCCTCCCGCGGTGATAAAGAAAAAGCAAGACAAATCTGGAACGATGTTATAAAAAAGTTTCCGGGCACTCCTATTGCTGAAAATGCAAACGAATCTCTTCAGCAGTTATAATGGAAGTATTACTTGAAAACCTTATAGCATATCTTTTTGCCATCGCCTTGTTGGCGGGGACACTTTTTTATTATCTGAAAACACATAACAGGAAGACATCGGAAACCAGGGAAAAGATTGAAAAGGCAAAGGAGTTTGGTCTTCATGAACCGGTTTCATTACATCCTGTTGTAAATCAGGAGACTTGTATAGGCAGTTCTGCTTGTGTTGAGGCTTGTCCGGAAAAAGATATTCTGGGTTTGGTTAGTGGTAAAGCAACAACAATAAATGCATCTCGTTGCGTTGGGCATGGTGCGTGTTTTCATGCATGTCCGGTTATGGCAATTACTTTATGTATTGGAACCGAAAAACGAGGTGTTGAGTTACCGCATGTTAATCAGGATTTTGAATCGAATGTAAGCGGGCTTTATATTGCCGGTGAATTAGGAGGAATGGGACTCATTAAAAATGCAGTTGAGCAGGGGAAGCAAGCCAGTGATGCTCTGGCAAAGAAACTGAACAGAAACCACAACGCACAATATGATGTTATTATCATCGGCGCCGGTCCGGCAGGAATATCCGCAACTCTAAACTCTGTTAAAAATAAACTCAGATATCTTACACTCGAACAGGACACAATCGGCGGTACAGTGTTTAGTTTTCCTCGAGCGAAAGTGGTGATGACTTCGCCAATGGATTTACCATTGTACGGTAAAGTAAAACTTTTTGAAACTTCGAAGAACGAACTCATTGAATTATGGATTACCGTTCTCGAAAAAAATTCTATCAAAATACACGAGCAGGAAAAAGTTGAATCTCTTCGTAAAGAGGGAGATATATTTCGGGTGGTGACCAAAAAAGGTGAATATACTTCTGCCGGTGTTATCCTTGCAATTGGAAGGAGGGGAAGCCCGAGAAAGCTTGGCGTTCCTGGGGAACAATCGGAGCATGTATATTATCGTTTATTGGAGCCGGAACTTATTAAAAACAAAAATATCCTTGTCGTCGGAGGAGGTGATTCAGCAATTGAGTCTGCACTTCTGTTAGCAGATGAAGGTAATCGGGTTGTAATTTCCTACCGCAGTGAATCATTTTCCCGTCTTAAACCGAAAAATCTTGAAAAAATTAATGACGCGATAGTAAACGGAAAAGTATCAGCTTTATTTAATACGCAGGTAAAGGAGATAAAAGCCGACAGTACTGTTTTAATTCACTCGGGTGATAATTCTGTTAGTGAGATCCCATCTGAGTTGGTGTATATTTTTGTTGGAGGTGAACTGCCAAATGAATTTCTTACTAAAGCCGGAATAACTATTACCAAAAAATTTGGTGAGGCAGTTCTCACACATAAAAATTAAAATTTTTTATTTTTGAATTTATTTTTCCTTCCTTAGAAGAGTTCATTAAGCCCTGGTTGAAAAACCAGGTGTGTTATTTTTTTCATTCGAGGTATCACCATTGAAATTTATTTTATTACTATTTCTTGTTTTTTATCTGGCTTTTCCGGCATTCGCGCAAATTTCTCCGGGTGATTTAACAACAGCCCATTCCAAACTAGAAGGAATGAGTAATTGCACAAAATGTCATGAACTGGGTGAAGCGGTTACAAACCGGAAATGTCTCGACTGCCATAAGGAAATAAATTCACATATTTCTAATAAAAGGGGGTATCATGCCTCAAATGAAGTGAGAGGCAAAGATTGCTGGTCATGCCATAGTGAACATAATGGTCGTAACTTTAAAATTATCAGGTTCGATAAAAAGGGCTTTGATCATAAAAAGACGGGATTTGAATTAACAGGAAAGCATGGCACAGCAAAATGCGAAGACTGCCACAAAAAAGATTTTATTACAGATCAAAAATTAAAAAATAAAAAAAATACCTATCTCGGACTCACCACAGATTGCTCAGGTTGCCACGAGGATGTACACCAAGGGACTCTGGAGAAAAACTGTTCGGGTTGTCATAATACTTCAGCATTTAAGCCAGCGGTATTATTCTCTCATGATAGGGCTAAGTTCAAACTCACAGGGTCGCATGTACGGTTAGGCTGTTTTGAGTGCCATGCTACTACATTGAAGAATAATAAACAATTCACATTATTCAGAGATATAAAACACCAGAGTTGTGAAAATTGTCATAAAGATATTCATGATGGTAAATTTGGAAAAGACTGCACAAAATGTCACAACACTTCGAGCTTTAAGTCGGTAAATACATCAGAATTTAACCACAGCCGAACTGCATTCCCTTTAATAGGAAAACATGCATCAGTGAATTGTAATGATTGCCATGGAAAAAGCTTATCCAGCAAGCCAAAGTTCGCTTTATGCACAGACTGCCATGAAGATGAACACAATGAAGAGTTAATGAAAAATAACAAGGTCGAGAACTGTGAATCCTGTCATTCAGTTAATGGTTTTTCTCCATCGTTATTTACCATTGAACGCCATAACGAAGGTAAATTTGTATTAACGGGTGGACATTTAGGTACTCCGTGTAATTCCTGTCATTATAAGAGTGGTAGTTGGAGATTCCGAAAAATAGGTGAAAAATGTTCCGATTGCCATACTAATGTACACGGAGAAGAAATTAGTGATGTGTTTCTCGTCAATAATGACTGCATGACTTGTCACGAAACTGGGAAATGGCTTACTATAAATTTTAACCATGACAGGACGGAATTCAAGCTTATCGGCAGGCATGCCGATGTTGAATGCAAAAACTGTCATATCGATAATAAAGAACAAGGAAGAAAAATTTACTTGTTTAAATCGTTAAACAGTAGTTGTCAGCAGTGTCATAAGGATAAACATGCAGGACAATTTGCGGAAAATGGTTTGAGTGATTGTAGCAGATGCCATGGATTTGAAAACTGGAAAGCGGAAAAATTCGATCATAATAAAACAAAATTCGTACTTACCGGAGCACACGAAAAAGTTCATTGCAGCGGTTGTCATAAAGAAGTACAGATAGGCGTTCAAAAGGTTATTCAGTATAAATCAGGAAAAACAAAATGTGTAGACTGCCATTCTTAGTCATCATTTGTTTGTCTGCGGGCTTTACCTTCGCCCAGTCACCTCATGGTGAGCAATTAAGACTTGACTGTGCAAACTGCCATGAACCATCCTCGTGGAATGTGATAAAAAAGGATATGAAATTCGACCATAACAGCACACGATTTACGCTTGTTGGTCAGCATAAATTAATAGATTGTAAATCCTGTCATACTTCTCTCGTGTTCAGTAACGCACCTACAGATTGCCAGTCATGTCATATAGACAGGCATAAAGGAATGATTACCAATGATTGTGCGAGTTGCCATTCTCCGGAGACATGGGTTGTTCAAAATACAAATTTACTTCACCAGAATAGTCGATTTCCACTTCTTGGAGTACATAGTCAGGCCGAGTGTTCATCATGCCACGAGGGGTATGCACAAAGTTCATTTGAAATAAAAGGGGTACAATGTTACGATTGTCATAGCGATGATTACCTTACATCCGATAATCCAAACCATCAACTGGCAGGTTTTAGTACCAACTGCGATGAATGTCATCAGGTTTCTGCACCTATATGGAGCGCAGGAAATTTTACCCATTCATTTTTCCCATTGCAGGGCGGTCATGCACTTCCTTCCTGTTCTTCCTGTCATACTACTCAAGGTACTTTTACAGGTCTCAGTCAGGTCTGCTATACTTGTCATCAGACTGATTATAATTCAACAGCCAATCCTAATCATCAACAGGCAAATTTTAATACGGACTGTAAATCATGTCATACCATAAATGGTTGGAAACCGGCAACTTTCGATCATTCAATTACCGGTTTCAGCCTTACCGGAAAACATCTCAATACTGCTTGTGCATCATGTCATATTTCTGGTTATACTAATACACCAACTGACTGTAATAGTTGCCACAACGACGATTATACCTCAACAACTAATCCCAACCATGTGGCATCGGGATTCCCCACTGCCTGCCAAAACTGTCACACTACATCTGGCTGGTCAGGTGCCACATTCGACCATGACGGACCGTACTTCCCGATTTATTCAGGAAAGCATAGAGGTACTTGGAATAATTGTTCAAATTGCCATACTAATTCTGCAAACTATGCTGAATTCTCCTGTTTAAATTGTCACGAGCATAATCGTAGCAGTATGGATAGTGAGCACAGTGGCGTGAGTGGTTACTCATATACAAGTTCAGCTTGTCTTGCATGTCATCCTCGTGGTGAAGAAGCTGGTGCCTTCAATCACTCAACCTCCGGATTCCCATTAAGTGGAGCGCATAATGTTATAACCTGTGAAAATTGCCACACCGGTGGTTTTAGTACCCCACTATCTACAGATTGTAAGGATTGCCACCAAAGTGATATGCAATCGGTAATTTCTCCAAAGCATACAACAGGAAATTTCCCGACAGTTTGCTCTAATTGCCATAACACTACAGCATGGTTGCCATCAAGTTTTTCTCATACGAATACCAATTATCCTCTTACCGGCAAACATTTGACGGCGAATTGTAATTCCTGCCATGAGACACAGTTTGCAGGTACAACTCAGAATTGCTTTGTTTGTCACCAAAGTTCTTTACAAACGACAACTAATCCCAATCATTTACAAGGTAATTTCCCGCAGGAATGTAATGAGTGCCATACAACAACTGCATGGAAGCCCTCTAACTTCAGTCACAATTCCACACAATTTCCATTAACCGGTGCACACACTACACAATTGTGCTCTGCATGCCATAGTGTTTCATACACAAATCTATCCACAACCTGTAATAGCTGTCATCAGGGTGATTTTAACGGCTCATTGAATCCTAATCATGTTCTTGCACAGTTTTCTCAGGAATGTACAACTTGTCACAATACTAGTGCTTGGCAGCCTGCAAATTATGATCACGGTACAACAGGTTTTGCTCTGACCGGACAGCACCTAAATACTGCATGCAACATTTGTCATGTTACGCAATATGCAAATACATCATCAGCTTGCAATGATTGTCATAATGATGATTTAACCGGAGTAACGGATCCAAACCACATTGCCGCCGGATTTCCGCTTGATTGTTCACAGTGTCATAATACTAATGGATGGTCAGGGGCTACATTTGAGCATGACGCACAGTATTTCCCAATTTATAGTGGAGAGCATCAAAATGAATGGTCGCAATGCTCGCAGTGCCATACAAATAACTCTAACTATGCAATTTTTTCGTGCATAGGATGTCATGATCACAATCAGCCCGACATGGATCAGGAACATAACGGTGTAAATGGCTACATATATGAAAGCAATGCCTGTTTTTCCTGTCACCCGACCGGAAATGTTGCTAATGCATTCAATCATAGTAATTCGTCGTTTCCATTAACAGGCTCTCATCTCAATGTTACTTGCAGTGACTGTCATATAAGCGGATATCAGGGGACACCAAATACTTGCGATGGATGTCATCATTCAGATTATACTGCTACGCAAAATCCCAGTCATACGCAAACAGGAATTTCGGTTAACTGTGTTACCTGCCACGGTACTACAGCATGGGTACCCTCTACTTTTGCGCATTCAAACACAACCTATCCACTTACCGGCGGGCACCTGACTGCAAGTTGTGCAGACTGTCATAATGGTGCAACTACAGGCACAACTACGGTTTGCAATAACTGCCATGGTTCAGATTACCAAAACGCAACAAATCCGAACCATGTTGCCTTAGCTATTTCCATAACATGTGAAACATGTCATTCAACTGCAGTAAATTGGCAACCCGCATTATTCCCGACACATAATAATTATTTTGTATTTCAGGGAGCGCATATCGCAATCTCATCGGATTGTGTTACCTGCCATAATGGTAATTACAATAATACACCAAACACCTGTTTTGGTTGTCATCAGCCTGAATATCAGTCATCTGTTGATCCTCCGCATGTGCAGTTTAATTTTTCACAGAATTGTACTCAATGTCATAATCAGAATACCTGGGGAAATACAACCTATACACATGGATTTTATCCTTTAGGTAATGATCACAGAACTCGTCCTTGCAGTGATTGTCATTCACAATCAAATTATCAACCGCAATGTATTAGCTGTCATCTTGAAGATTATCAGGACGAACATGGTAATAGTAATACTCCTTTGACATGTTGGGATTGCCACAGTGCAATAAATTGGGATAATGATATGCCGAAAACAAATAAGAAGCGCACAGAATGAAGCAGATTGTATATTTTCTCCTGTTTTTTTCATTGGTGCTGTTTGCTCAAAATAATGAACCTGTTCCTTATACCGGTAAAGTAACTTACTTATCATCGGTGAATGTATATGTGCAGGTTGAATCTTCTGAAGGTATTAACACAGGCGACACTCTCTATTTGGAGAAATCAGGTAAAAGAATACCGGCAGTCGTCATCGAATACTTGTCATCAAAATCGCTCGCCGGTAAAAAAATCAGTACAGTGCCGTTGGAAATTGGCGCTTTGCTTTATGGACTAAGACGACCTACTACATTCATTGAAGTAAAGAAAGATAAGACTGAGGAGATCCGAACAGACAGTACAACTTTTCAAAAAGAAGAATTCAAAAAAAGGAATAGAGAAAAAAGAGGCTTTAGCGGAAGGGTAACTCTGAATAGTTATTCGGATTTTTCCGATTACAATTCGGGTAACAGATATCGCACAAGTGTAAGCCTTAACTCGAATAATGCTTTGGGTGATAAATTTGCGATTAACACCTATTTTACCTTTCATTACAATGATAGGGAAACGCAGAGTATAACAACTTCTTTACCAAAGCGTCTGAAGTTTTATGATTTATCTGCCACATATACAATTGATTCTGTAAGCCAGTTGTACCTTGGTCGCTATGTTAATAAAAAAGTAGTCAACGGAGGTGCTACGGACGGTATTCAGTATCAAAAAACCCAAAGCAAGCTTACTTATGGTTTTATTGCCGGTTCCCGCCCGGCATTTAATGATTATTCATTTGATTTTAAGTTTTTTCAGGTTGGTGCATTTCTATCCACAACAGACACACTTGCAGGTAGTTCGATGGAAAGTACAGTTGCCTTTTTTCATCAGACAAATAAATTTAATACGGATAGAGACTATCTTTATCTTCAAAACACGAATACTCTACTGCCTGGAACCAGAATTTTTGCAAGCGCGGAAGTTGATTTTTATGAAAAAATATTATCTGCAACTTCCATAAAGCCGGTTTTGACGGGTTTGTATATTATGTCTCGAACGGTAATAATTCAGAAGCTGAACCTAACATTATCTTATGATGCCCGCCGTAATGTAATTTATTATGAAACCTTTAAGAGCAGGATTGATAGTACATTAGAAAACGAACTTCGGCAGGGATTACGGGCATCATTAAATTATGGATTCGGCGGGGGAATAAATTCAGGAATTAATTGGGGTTATCGATTCAGAAAATCTGATCCTCGTCCATCAAAAAATATAGGTGCTTTTACTTCTTTCAGCAAATTACCTTATCTCGATGCATCTCTTTATGCATCAGTTTCACATTTTTCAGGTAGTTATATTGAGGGCTTGACAATTTCAGGCCAACTAAGCAAGGAATTATTCCAAATACTTACTGTTTCGGCAGGATACCGTTATTTTAATTACAATTTTCCTGAAAGCAGTTCGTCCAGCACACAACATACACTAACAGGCGACTTATCTCTTCTGCTTAGCTCCGGATTTGTGCTTTCTTTGAGTTTTGAGGGTGTATCAGAAAATGCATTGTCAACAAATCGTATATTTTTAGATTGTACCTACAGGTTCTGAAAATTTACATAGATACCGTTCAGTGTCTCAATTAAAATCCGATCATGAGTATGTCGGGGCTATACATATGCACTCTGTGTATTCCGATGGCTCGGGCGAAATCAAAGAAATTGCAGAAGCGGCTAATCACGCCGGTTTGGACTATATCATTTTAACTGACCATAATACCCTTCGGGCAAAAGAAGAAGGATATGAGGGGTATCATAATAAAACTCTTCTCATTGTAGGATATGAAATAAATGACAAAGAAAATCGTAATCATTATCTGGCGCTTGGAGTTAATAAAACCTTTTCCACCCGATTATCTGCTCCTGAATATGTTAATAAAATAAATGAAAGCGGCGGTTTTGGATTTATTGCTCATCCACATGAGAAGAGAAATAGTATGCCACAGCATCCTGCATATCCCTGGACAGCATGGGAATGCAATACATATACAGGTATTGAAATTTGGAATCACATGTCGGAGTGGATGGAAAACTTAACTGAGGAAAATAAATATCAGTCCTTTTTACACCCTCTTCGCACTATTTCAGGTCCTGCAGAAGAAACCCTGAAGCAATGGGATAAAGTAAACCGAACACGAAGGGTAGTTGGCATTGGCGGGGTCGATGCCCATGCTCATAAGATAAATGTACTCGGGTTTTTTGAGGTTGAAGTTTTTCCTTATAAAGTGTTGTTCAAGTCAATAAGAACTCATATTTTAACAGATTATAATTTGCAAATTAGCCTTCAGAAACCGGACTTTAGCAGAGATATTGAAATTTTGCTAAATGCATTAAAAAAGGGCTCGTGCTTTATTTCGAACTTCTATCATGGGGATGCCAGAGGTTTCAGATTTTTCGCCGAGGTTGGTGGTAGAATAACAGCTGAAATGGGTGATGCACCTGAGTTGACCGAAGGTCTTAAATTACGAGCGAAAATACCTTTAGACAATTTTCAAGTAGTATTGCTGAAGGATGGAGAGGCAGTTTGTGGATTCAAGCAAAGTGAAATACATTTTGATGTAACGGAACCGGGTGTTTACCGGATTGAGGTAAAGAGGAATAATAAAGCCTGGATTTTTTCGAATCCGATCAGAGTAGGTTTATAAAAGTTTAAAAAAATAATCGAGGTAAATTGATGTTAACACCAAAGAAAAAGATTACGAGAAAAGAGATTAAACAAGATAATCTCGTGACCTTTTACTATAAAGCTTATGCGTTCCTTGATGAGCACAAAAGAAACCTTGCCATTGTTGTCGGGGGGATAGCTCTCGTAATTCTGGCAGTAGTACTTTACAAAAATAACCAGGCCGCTGATAATGAAATAGCAGGTGCTGATTTATATAATACCGTAAAGCTTTTCGAAGCCAACCAATTTCAGGATGCAATTGACGGGAAACCCGGTACAAATGTCGTGGGATTGAAAAAAATAGTTGAAGACTACGGCTCCACTGAGAACGGTGAATTAGCTAAGATTTATCTGGGTAATGCATACATGATGCTGGCGAAATTTGATGATGCCTTAAAAGCATACGAAGATTACGGAGGAAGTAACGATTTGCTAAAAGCGGCGGCTCTGGCAGGTGAGGCTGCATGTTATGAAGCTAAAGAAGATTATGAAAATGCCGCATCTTATTATCTTAAAGCATCAAAGGTTACAGCGGAAAATGTGCTTAATCCTCAATATATACTTTTTGCCGGAATTAATTACCTGAATATCGGAAAGCAGGAAGAGGCAAAAGAGTTATTCGAAACAATAAAAAGAGATTTTTCTAAATCTATGTTCGCGAGAGATGTGGATAGATATCTCGCACAAGTTCAATAATATCAAAAAATACCTGGAGGTACTATGAAGAAACTTCTACCGATTCTTCTTTTTGTAATGTTTGTTTCTGCCCCTCTGCTGGCACAATTAAATCAAAAAGCAGAAGTAAATCTCTATACACTCGGAACAGGTCAACCGGATACTGTGAGACCTTATTCAACCGATAAAGGTATTCGTACTGTCCATGCTACCACAGACCTCGATAACGACGGAAAGATAGAACTTATTACTACCGACTACACCAACGGTGGTCGCGTGCATGTTTTTGAATTAACACAACCTTCAACACTTGAACTTGTATGGTCATCACCTCGTCGTGTTGGGACAAGCTCCGGCTCCACTCCTCGTTGGGTAAGAACAGGTGACCTTGATGGCGATGGATTTAAGGAAATCGTTTTCCCTCTCTCAACCGGATCTACCGATTTTGAAGTGCAGGTTTACGAATATGAAGGTACAGATAACTCTTATGGAACAGCACCTGCGTTTACACTTCCTAAGGATTACTTCGCTGCACAATCAGTTGGAAACTTCAGAACGAACAGAGAAGTAGCCGAGGTTTACGATTTCGATGGTGACGGCAAAAGTGAACTTATCATGAGTAATCGTGACCATAACATTTACATTCTTGGTGTGTTTGGTACTTTCCCCGGTTTTGCAAGTTGGCAGTTAGAGGGAGGTGATCCTGCAGTTGTTACCGTTAATAGCAAGGTATTTTCTATCTCCCACTGGCATTCCGTTCCAGCAGATGTAAACGGTGACAATAAAAAAGAAATCATTAACCACATGTGGAACTATTATGGTTTATGGGCTATTAAGAATACCGGTGTAGATTCTTATGTTTATCCTGATACCGGTGTCGCCAATTTCTACCGTGAGTATATGAAGGAAACTGAGGGTGATCATGTTTCCTATATGGGTATTCAACCCGTAGATGTTGATGGTGACGGAAACGAAGAGATTGCCGGTATTTTATACGGCGGCAATACTTCATATTATTCCCTTGCACTATTTGACTGGGGAACTTCCGATACCGGCGTTTACATAATGAAACCTGAAAAGGGAAAAGTACTCGCTCGTGATATTTGGAAAGCAGTTGGTATCGAGACAGGCTCCTTCTGGGGTATTGGAGCAGGTGATTTTAATGGTAACGGTCGTCAGGAAATTCTACTCGGTGGTTCAAACAAGTATAATGTAGTTTCTGTTGAATATAAAGGTACTGGAAATGTTCTCGATTCAGCAAGCTATAATTACTCAATAGCTTTTGCAGGAGCTCCTAATGAGTGGGGTTATTTCACCAGACGAGATTCTGCCGGACGAATTGATACGGTAAAATCCGAAAGTCCGTTCATTGCCAAAATGAGTAAAGCATTTGATTCAGATGGTGACGGTGCGAAAGAAATAGCTGCTTCGTATCAAAGTGTCTATGATTCCATAACATGGACTTATCAGACATGGAATAACGATAGCGCAAAATATATTACCGATTCCACCAAGAAAGTTAAGAACCTCAATCAGATTAGTGTGAGATTATTTGAAGCAACGGTCACCGGCCTTGAAGCAAGAGATCTCAACATTGTTTCACCTGATGATTTTATTTTAGAACAAAATTATCCTAATCCTTTCAACCCTAGTACATCGATTCGATTCTCACTACCGGTTGAAAAGAAAATTAGTCTGAAAATTTACGATATTAATGGAAGTGTTGTAAAAACACTGATAAATAATCAGGACTTTGCAAAAGGTGTGTATGAAATCACCTGGGATGGTACTTCCAATGGTAACACTAAGGTAGCAAGCGGTATGTATATTGCTGAATTACAGTTTGGTAACTTTACCAAATCTATTAAAATGTCGTTGCTCAAATAAATCCGATTAATAATAGTACTATTAACAGCCGCCTTTGTGCGGCTGTTTTATTTTAAATATGAATATCTCACTCTATTTCATAATTGTAAACCTAATAGAATAGACTTGATATTTAAATAATAATACTTTACCTTTTAACGAAAAATAAAAAGTAGAGTTCAAAATGCAACTGCTCATTGTTGCTACTCTGTTTACCTTTGTGCTTTCTGCACAGGAGCCTCAACATACAAAATGCCTTCCGTTTTCCAGAGAAGCTAGTATATCATACGCTGAATACACAGTTTTATCCAATAATGTATTCGATTACATTGATTTGAATCAGGTGAAAATGATGTTCTCAAATAATGGGATTGGATCATTTAATAATTCCGGTTCAGGCAGTGCAGGTTTTTATTGGCCTTATAAAACAAATCCAAATTTAACTGCAGTTTTCATGGATGGGCTTGTTTTCGCTGGTAAGATCAATGGTGTTGTAAGAGCAGGAGGCAGTTATTATCGTTCAGGATTACAGGCTGGTAAAATTCTCACATCAGGAATTCCGGATGACCCTGGCAAATCAGAATACCGAATTTATAAAATAAAAAAAAATTGGGAGCAATTGCCGCCAGGTCCTCTTCGAAACCGGTATGAAGCTGACTTCAATGCATGGCCTGTAAGCCAAGGTGCACCTTTTAATGATGTAAATAACAACGGGGTTTTTGATCCTGGAACTGATACTCCGAAATTTTATTGTGATGAAACTGCTTTTTATGTGTCTAATGATATGGATTCAACTCTGACATTGAATTTATTCGGCAGTCAGCCTATGGGACTTGAGATACAGACACTCATATATGCCAGCAGTAATCCAAAATTGCAAGATGTTATTTTTAAGAGGCACAGAATAATAAATAAAGGGGGTAATCAGATAACTGAAATGTATCTTGGATATATAATAGACTCTGATGTTGGAAATGCGGTGGATGATTATTCCGGATGTGATTCTGCCTTGCATGTATCTTATACATACAATGGTGATAATTTTGATGATGGCTCTTTTGGTTATGGAACTAATCCCCCGGCAGTTGGTCATATGATAATCCAAACTCCTATAGTTCCCGGCCAGGCCAGTGATACGGCCAGATTTGGAGATGGCTGGATAAATGGGTATCGGAATATAGAATTCGGTTCATTCGCATTTTATATATGCGGTAGTTCGCTGTATAGCTGTCCTTCGTTAGGGCAGTATTCAGGAACTCTAAGTCTTTATAATAATATGCAGGGATTAACCGGACAAGGATTAAATTACATTAATCCTCACTCAAATCAACCGACAAAATATCCTCTGAATGGAAATCCATCAACCGGATCTGGTTGGTTCGAAGGACAGATCGGATGGCCTTCAGGGTATTATAATCCCGGAGATAGAGGGACATTAATCTCAAGTGGACCCTTTAATTTTGCTCCGGGAGATACACAGGAAATAGTTATCGCAATTTTTGCAGCACGCGGGAACAGTAATTTGTTATCAATAGACCAACTAAAATCTAATGCCATTATTTATAGGAATTTTTATAATTCAGCATTGATATCGCAGATTGAGAGACAGGAATTAATTCCTGATAATTTTGCGACTATACGGAATTACCCAAATCCATTTAATTCTGTCACGAAAATTGAATATACAGTACCTTACAGGTCTGATGTGAGAGTGAGAGTTTTTAATGTATTAGGTCAATTGATTTCTGAGCCGGTAAATAGAGTACATGATGCCGGTACATACATTATTGATTTTAACGCCGGCAATTTATCTGGAGGAATTTATAAATATCTATTGGAGTTTGATGGACACATCAGCACGGGAAAAATGGTTTTTCTGAAATAGATAGAAATTTTGGAGTAAGAAAATTTCCACACAGTACTATTTAACCAAAACTATTATCATAGAATCAGAATTCTCCGAATCATCTAATGGATGAGGGGGAATGTTTGCATTTCCGAAGTAATGAACGGAGGAAAAACAATCTGCGAGCCTGATAAGCAAATCAAATTCCTGATGAAGAAACCACCTATGGTGACTAATATTTCTGGTAGATTCTAAGATCCTACCATTCTTCTTTAAGGTGATACCGGTTGTAACATTCCATACCTGACTGACATGATTATATTCATCGTCCGGACTACCGAAGAGTAATTCAATTTCGATATCGTTATCATACGAAGTCCATCTGTTTGGTTCATCATCAGGGAAAAAATACCGGGGATGGGTTCCTTCAATTACATAAACGCCGCCTTTTACCAGAGATTCCGAAACGCAACGCAAATGATTAACCATATCATCGTTTGTGAGAATATGTGAAATACTTTCAAGGGGATTGGATGCTAATGCGAATTTCTCTTCACAAGAGAATCTAATCATATTTTCACAGTAATACTTAGTACTTACACCGGCTTCGGAATCTTTTTCTTTTGCATATTCAATCATAGAAGGGGAGAGATCTAAACCAGCGGTTTGCCAACCCCATTTTGCAAAAATTCGGGCATGGTTCGCCGGACCACATGCAATCTCCAGATAACTTTTCTGTTGAATTTCAGATTCATTTAAATTACCATAAGTATTGAGGCACCACTCTAAAAAGTTACATTCCTCAACAAAATTTCTATCCGAAAAAGCAATATCGTATGCTCGTGCAAGCCTATAGAAGTCAGAAACTACCATTCGATTTAATCAGTTTTTTTTGAAGATTCGGTTGATGAAGAAGTACCGGAATCTATTTTTGTAGATTCTTTGGTTGAGCTTTTCTGATTTGTATCAGAAGATTTTGATGTGTTCCCCTTATAATCCGTTTGATAAAAGCCGGTGCCTTTAAAGATTGGTCCTAAACCGGGTCCAATTTTTCGTTTGACTTTTCCTTTGCATTCAGGGCATTCTGTTAATGGGTTTTCTTTAATAGTTTGAAAATATTCAAACGAATATCCGCAGTCTTCACATAAATAATCGTAAGTTGGCATATAAAATCCTTTATTTTAGCCGTTAAAAATAATGAAAAAAGATAAAAATTTTCTATTATTTTGCTCATATTGAATTAGAGAATTATCTATAAGTCCATGAAAAAAATTATTCGCTTTTTATTGCTGTTTATTATCGTCATACTTTCCGGATGTCTTAATTATACTCAGGAAGTAAGCCTTAACACAGATGGTTCCGGTACTATGAAAATTCATTATTGGATGAAAATTCCTCAATCTGGTCAATTAGAGATGATTGATCAGCTTGGAATTTTTAACAAGGATTCCATCAATGCACAGTTTACTTCTCCCTATTCAGCATTAGAAGATGTGGAAGTATATGCTGATACTCTTGACTCAACCTATCATGCAAAAATAGAACTCACATTCGTTCATATCGATTCATTACGACTTACCAAACCTTTTTCCGATGCACAATTTAGTTTAAAAGACGGTGCCGCTGGACAAAAGATTTTTTCCCAGTTTATTGCTCCTATTGCCACAGGTTTTGGTCTGGACGGTTCGGAGTTCAGTGTTACTTATATTTATAATTTTCCGGGTGAAATTATTACGCATAATGCCCCCATTGTCGAAAAGAAAAACCTTATTTGGAAATACAATCTTTCGGAATTGGGAAAAGGAAAAACAATCTCGGTTACTTACCGTCCCTTTAAACTCAAAGAAACTCCGTTGTGGATATATATTCTCTCGGGGTTAGTTCTTTCTATTGTAATTTTCTTTCTCTTTAAAAAAAGAAGAAATTAAATTTCTTATAGCTTCTTTGATTTGAACTCATTAGAGACGAAATCGTCTTAGCCTTAGTGCATTTGAAATTACAGAAACAGAGCTTAAAGACATAGCTAATGCGGCAAACATAGGATTCATAATTCCAAAAGCCGCAAGAGGAACTCCAATGCAGTTATAAAAAAATGCCCAGAACAGGTTTTGTTTAATTATGCGAATAGTCTGTTTAGAAAGCGAAATAGCATCAACAACTCGTCCAATTTCACCATGAAGTAAAACTATGTCGGCAGTTTCTATAGCAATATCTGTTCCGGATCCCATAGCGAATGAAACATCTGAAGCGGCGAGTGCAGGTGCATCATTTATACCATCACCGGCCATACCTATTGTGCCTCCTTCAGACTTAATCTTTTCTACAAGAGCGGCTTTCTGGTCGGGTAGGATGCCAAAATGAAAGCGTTTAATACCCAATTGTTTTGCTACTGTTGATGCAGTAATTTCATTATCGCCAGTTAACATAATAGGCTCAACTTTTAATGAGGTAAGCCGTTGAATTAGCTGTTGAGCCGTGGTCTTAATACTATCACTAAGTAAAATAATACCGGTCAATTGTCCGTTGTATGCGACAAAAATAGCGGTACCTCCCTCAATACTATTTTCAAGTTGGATTTTAGATTGTATTACCTCTTCGATAAAATTTTTATTACCTGCGGCTATTGCTTCAAGCCCAAATCTGCCGCTAATACCTTTCCCTTCGAGATAATGAAATTCATCAGGCTCGGGATAGTATTTACTCTTATCAAAATAAAAATTCAATAAAGCTTCTGCTGTGGGGTGCTCTGATTTCCTTTCAAGTGAAACGAGCAAGGTAATCACTCTGTCATTGTCCTTTATAAACCATTGTTCCGAGTGAACTCTCATTTTCCCCTCGGTGAGCGTTCCTGTCTTATCGAGGAGTAGTTTATTGATGTTATGAGCTTTCTCAAGAGCTTCTCCATTTTTTATCAGAATCCCACGCCGGGCGGCTGAACCTGTTGCCGTAATGATTGCTGTCGGTGTTGCAAGTCCAAGGGCACAAGGACAGGCAATAATGAGAACAGAGATGAAATTAATAAGTGCTTTTTCCATGCTTGGATCAGCAGGGAAGATAAGCCATCCAAAAAATGTAAGTATAGCGATAACGATTATAACAGGAACAAAAATAGTAGCAACTTTATCTGCAAGATTCTGAATCGGCGCCTTTGATCCCTGTGCATGCTCGACATATTTAATAATTTTTCCGAGCATAGTTGCTTCACCGGTATGAGTGACACGAAATTCGAGGTATCCATTTTTATTAAGTGTTCCACTGTAAACATTGTTTCCCACGATTTTTGCAACAGGGTTAGATTCACCTGTAAGCATAGATTCGTCGATAAAACTTTTTCCTTTAATTATTACTCCATCCGCCGGAATTCGTTCACCGGGCCGAATTTCAACTATATCGCCCACCTGAAGCTGTTCGGTAGTAACAACCAATGCAACACCATCACGGATAATCCGAGCCTCCTGAGGAGAAAGAGCTATTAATTTATCTATTTCCGTCGTTGTTTTTTTCTTTGACCTTATCTCAAGCCACTTACCGAGAAGAATTAGTGAGATTATTACTGCTGAGGTATCGAAATATGTATGACTTTTATGGATATGTGAAAATATTTCAGGGAACAGAGTGATAGCAGTACTCCAAATATATGCTGAACCTGTGCCGATGGCAACTAATGAATTCATATCGGCAGAAAATACTTTGAGATTTTTCCAAAAAATTTTGAAGAACCTGGCGCCGGGGATAAACATAACAGGTGTGGTCAGTAAAAGCATTATGCGATTCCAGATTGATATATCACCGGGTAGGAATGATGAGGTTTCTTCAGACATGGTTAACATTCCCAATAAAAATACAGGGAATGAAAAATAGAGCGAAATAATAAAATCCCGTTTTAGTTCCTTTTCCTTCTCAGTAAATGGATTGGCCTTACCAATCATCGCCTGCTGTTTTTTGCCCATCATCCCGGTTACATCGATCTTGTATCCATAAGCTTCAACCGCCTTTTGAACAGATTCAGGTGTAACTCTGGTTTCGTCAAAAGTGAAATGAGCATTTTCTGAAGCAAGGTTTACCGAGACTTCTGAAATGCCATCAATTTTTCGGAGGATTTTCTCAACTCGTGTAACACAGCTTGCACAAGTCATACCCTCCACGGGAAGAGTGACTTTCAATTTGAATTGACCTCTTTCATAGTAATTAGTTGGAAGCCGGCTTCAGCAACAATTGAGGAAATTTTTTCTGCATTAAATTTTTTTTCATCAAATTCAATTGTCGCTGAACCAATAGTTGCATCAACTACTACAATGGAGGAGTCAGTGAGTTCCTTTTTTAATGCCATTACACAGTGATTACAAGTCATTCCTGAAATTTCGAGAATTTGTTTCGTCATTATTTTCTCCAAGTATATTTCAATGAAAAAATAAAAATAATAAATGCTTCCGAATAATTTTGGATATAAATTTAGTCAGTGTACAATAGGGAAAAAGATATTCTAACTAAAATCAATTATTTGAAGGGAGTATATTCAATCTTAGTTGAAATTTAATAGAAAAAGGCCCCGAAATGATTAATTTTATAATGATAAACAAAAACAAATCAAAAAGGAGCCTTTATAAATGCAAGATAACAAGAAACCATCAGAATTCACTGTAGAAGA
>CAYTLQ010000269.1:0-4947 GCA_964438715.1 uncultured Ignavibacteriaceae bacterium | reverse complement strand
CGGCGTAAATGTCCAGTTATAGACCATTGAAACGAGTAAATATGGATAGGGTTTATATCCTAATTCTGCGAATAAGTATGAACGATCATCGAGTTTAAAGATTGCCTTCTCCTCGTTTATATTAGTTTTATCATAACCGGCGCGTGCGAGAAAAGACATATCCTTTGGCGCTATTTCTGTGTAAAGTTGTAAAATTCCACTATCCGGATTTTTGTCAAGGCGCTGATAGCTTCCGTTAATTTCGAAGAGGTTTGCAACATTAATTTTCAGGCCACCAAAGTAACCATTTTCAGTAATAACCTGTGCTTTAAGTGTTCGGAGTTTACTCTCAACCAGACCGGTGTTTTGATTAAAACGAAATCTTTCAACCTCGTAAAGAGAATTAAAGTATGCGGGAATAAACTTATCATTATTCCATCGTCTCTCAAATTTAACCGAAGCAGTAATAAGTCCCATCCCGTTTAGATCAAGGTTAATGCCGGAGGTTGCACCATCACCAAAATCCGCAATTTTTGCATAATCGAAATATAACTGTGCATTAAGTATTGAAGTTGATAATAGAGGTAAACCGAGATCGAAGCCATAGATAAAAACGGAATTATCATTTACCAGTGAAACAAATTTATTTGTGACATTATCATAATAACCTGAGATTATTCCTGCTTCTTTGTGCATGTCTCCGGCAATTGTAGCACCTAACTCCAGATTCGAAACTATTGGTATAGAAGAAGCAGAAGTAAATTGAAGCGGTTTAACATAAGCTCTTAACCCTGCAACACCTGCCTGACTAAAATCGCTGTAAATGGATTCAAACCCGAACTTTTCAAAGTCAGCATCAACAACAAGGCCTATTTTACGGTTATCAATACTTGTACTATTGTTGTACATATACATAATACTGCCGTGGCCGAGAGTGTACATATCAATAGCTCCGGCTTTAACAAATAATTTGTCCTTTTTCTGACCGTAGCGAATATAGCGGATAATGCTAAGGTAATCGGATGCATCATTGAAATTCTCTTTTCTGAGATTACCTTTTGAATCTAATTCCAGATTTAAATCCAGACCGATTCCAAATTTCATGAAGGATATTTCCGGTGTGAATCGGAAAGCGTAATGGGCATTTCCGTCAATATAGGTTAGACCGAATCCTCCGGCAAGATTTCCTTTGTTTGGATCGGGGAATTGTGCAAATGCTACCGATACAAACAAAAGAGTTATGATTGTTACAATTTTCATTAGTTTTTCCTTAATATTTACAAAACCGAAGCAAAAATAAATTTCTTAACGGGTAATAGCAAGTTTATGAATACTATTCTGTGAATTACCATTACTTACCACGATACATTTATATAAATAAACACCGTTTGAGAGAAGTTCTCCATCTTCATCTCTTCCATCCCATGAGATTTTATTAAAGTCTGTCTTCAACTCTGAAATGGGAACATTTATTGTTTTTATTAACCTTCCTGCAATGGAATATATTTTTATTTGCATCTCTTCAGGTATTTGCGTCAGCCGGAAGGTGAAATGAGTTTCGTTGCCAAAGGGATTGGGATAATTAAAAATGCTTAGTATCCTGAATTCGGAGGAATAAATTATGGTCTTTGTATAGCCTAGAGAGTCAATAAGGGTTCCGTCAGAATTTTTTGCGAATACAGTTATCTCATTTTCACCCTCAAACATACGAGGCTTATAGATGACCACCATTTTGGGGTTCGATAAATTAAAAGAATAAGTAATTGCCGGATTGTTGTAATATATCCGTGAATCATTGTGTTTAATCAAAACATAACTGGTATCGTTTATGGGCTGTAAAGTTGGATCGAATACTTCAATTTTAATTTCAGGATTATCTTGTACATATTCTCCATCGATAATTTCTCTTCCACCCATTGTAACAACAACATTTGATTTTGCCGTATCGGGGAGAACAGTAAATGGTACAAGAAATGTGTTATTATCTTCGTAAAATTCACTGATTTTATTTTCTTCATCGACGATGATGCGGAATTTTCTATCTTTTGGCCCAATTTCAGGAGTGTATCGCAGGGAGAAGTAAATAGAATTTTCTTTTTGCAAGCGCGCAACGGTGGTATCGAAAAATGCAGATATGCTGTTGTCCGGCCAAACAGTTTCCACTTTAATTTTAAATGAATCCGCATCTGACTCGCCTGCATTATAAATCGAAAAATCTAATTGCGAAGTTTCAAAAATATATATTGAATCATCACTAAGGTTTACACTCTGATAATTAAGTCCCAATTCAGGAAAAGAATCAAAATTAATTCCCATTGAGTTTAGTATTGGAGTCTCTCCGGATGACGACGGTTGCAATTCAGCCTGTAATTGAAGGACAGGGTATTGCATAACCGAAACAGTACTGATATCCGCAATACCATTATTGAATGAGAGATAAGATAGGGTATCTTTACTTCCATCGGGTTTTGTTCCTATTAACCTTGCCCGTGTTGAACTGTTTGATGGTGTTTGGGCGTTCAGAACAACATTTCTCCAGTGTCTTACATTAGTTATTGGTTGCGATGTTATTGTGCCGATGTCAATATTCTTTACGAAAAAAGTATCCAGGGTTAGTATGTTAAGATAATTGTTCGGCATTATGATCTCTCTGGCTGAACCGGGAGCACTGCCTTTAACACCTATCATCACCCATGGCTCCCTGAAACTAATTGAGTCAACCAATATACTACCACACGATTTTATTGCAGTTTTCAATGATGCCTTCAGATTAGCGGAGCCATCATCAATGACATTCATAAGAACAAGTTTACCATTTGGAGTCCTGTTTATCAATGAGGCGAGAGAATCTGCTTCATAAGCAAATGGACCATAATTAAATGTTCTGGCAGTATCGATGTTTAATGTAATCGGATCCAATATTGCGATTCCCATTCCCCAGCCAAAAGTATTGCTAAGCAGATTGATGTTATTTTTTGTAATACTACCATACTTACTAAAATTTCCACCGCCAGATTTAATACTTATGTACGCCGTATCGGTGGTTAATTTTAAGCCGTTATCAAAAAGAAGATTTGAAAGTGTTTGTTGGGCAATGCTCGATGAGTCTCCAATGAAGAAACTTACATCGCTGGTGGATTTATAAAAAGTATAGACACTACCCCAGAGTGTATCTGCTGTGTTTTCTCTAAAGCGCACATAATATCGCTTTTCATTCTTTAAATTCGGGAGAGTGATTTTTGTGTAGAATGTACCTATCGTATCAGTAATGGAACTTGCCGTTGTAAATGTGGGAATCGTATCATATTGTATTAATACCTGTGTTGTCGAATTATTATTAAATGCTGTATTCAGAAATTTTACGGAGGGTGTTGAAATCGCCTGAAACGGATGAATGGTAATTGGTCTGAGGGAAAGTGACGCGACCAAAATATCAAATGTTTCTATGTTGTCATCCTCGTACATTTCAGAAATAGTTGAAGAAGGATCCAATGATATTGTGATTCTGTGAATGCCCGGTTTACCAAATACAGGAATTTTTATTTCAGCAATACCTTCATACTCCGGAATTGTTGTTTTTATTTCTTTGTAAAAAATCTGTGAACCCTGAAAAAAATCGGAAACACTTATTGTGAGTGTATCAGAGGTAACTAATCCAAGATTACTATACTTTATTGATAAAGTGACTGAATCTTTTTTATCATTAATTTCTGATTCAATAACTGATATACCCGATTGTGAAACAGCCAGATTGGGCTTATCCGGAAGAGCAAATCCAACAATTGGATCGCCGAGTAGTACATTAGAATAGGCGAAAATTTTATAAGTTCCATTTGTACCGTGAGAACCAAACATTCTCAGTTTTGCCCTGTAATGTACTGCACCGATACGCTTGTCATTTTCTTTTAATAATGCATTATAAAAATAATATGGCACCGAAGTAGATGTTGTGGTAAAACCTAATGATGTATTGCCAATATATCCGATGGTTTGACCATCATTAACGAATAAGGAACCAAAAGCGTCAACATCAGGCTCAGCAAACTTATTTGTTGAACATCCGAAGTCTGTTACAATCGGGGATTTATTCACCTTGTTTAGCAACTGATTAGGATCAGCAATAGAATTATCCCATGTTCTGGTGCCACTATGGCCGATGTATGAGATAAAGGAGCCACCTGCTTCAATAGATTGTCTAATGTAAGTTGGTGTATAAGGTCCAAAATCTGAATTTGGATTAACGGTTTTATAAAAATGACTATATGACAAAGAAAGTGGTGCAGGTTCTACCAAATCCCTAATAATTGAGAGGTTGATGGAACGCAAATTAACAAGTTCCAGAGAATCGTTTCCATCACCGCTTGAAAACAGAAGCGCTCGTTTATTCCATGCATCATAGCGTTGTGAGATATAGTTTTGGTGCTTCGTAAGGTAATGTAATACATCTTCGTTATTCTTTGCCGGTATTCTTCCGACATACATACTTTGTAGTAATGTATTAGGACTATCCCAAATCACAAACCAGGGATCAGAAACAGGTTCACCAAAAGACGGCACAAGATTATAGTTTACCTGATAGCCTCTGGAAGAGAGATAATTATTTTTATAATCGTATGAGGCAATTCCTATTAAATTCAGAAACGAAGGTTTTGGGGCTTGCCATAGGGAATATGCGCTTTGAAGGAAACCCCTGATTGCTGTTGGGTCAGGTTGTCCATAAGAAAATTCATCGAAAATATCAGAGACATTTATTAGTTCGGTAGAAATTTGATATTGCTGTTCAATGAAATTGGTATATTGTTCGGCTGACTGCTGAAGGGAGGAATGTGTTATTGCTATATACTCTGCCGACCGTGAAGCTGAGCGCAGGTTAACAAAACTTTTAGCCCGGAGAATTTCGGGTCGGGGGATATTATTCTTCGATAACAAACAATAAATATCGCCCCGCATAATTGTATCGGTAAATAT